>CAZKMG010000054.1:0-14791 GCA_964553465.1 uncultured Bacteroidaceae bacterium | reverse complement strand
TAGTGCCCCATATTCTTTATTGCTTACAATATAAATATTATCCTTGGGAAAGATTTTAACAAATCTATCATAGGTCTGCTGAAGTAGAGTCCTGCCTACCCCAAGAATATCCAGAAACTGCTTTGGCTTATTTGTGCGACTTAATGGCCAGAAACGGCTTCCAACGCCACCTGCCATAATTATACAATAATTATGATTGCTCATAATACAATTAATTGATTAACCAATCTAAAGATAGTATATTTTTATCTTTAGATTAATGCGATTAAAGTAATAACTTAGAATTCATTAACAAATTGTAATTCATCAAATTACAAATTTCTACAGTAAATAATTTTTTCCTGGTGAAAATATATGAGTAAAAACTATGAAGAAATTAATATTTTACCCATTACAGGACAAAAGTAATTAATAAAATTAGATTTTTCTTCATATTTAGTGCCTGATGGTAAGGTTTTACTGGCTGAAATGATAAGTAAGACCAATAATAGTAAGGTACAATATTACAGCGCATTAGGATTATTTAACCCATAATGTTTCATTTTGACAGATCAATGATCAGGAATATTTCTAATTTTGTAATAAATATTTTACAATGAAGTTTCTCGAGCAAGCTGGTGAATATTTTATTTTACTTTACAGGGTTTTTTCTAAACCTGAAAAATTCAGTATTTATTATAAACAAACCATTAGAGAAATTGAAAAAATTGGAATAAATTCTTTTGGGATTGTTGTGATAATTTCCTTCTTCGTTGGCGCGGTTATTACTATTCAAACAAATTACAATCTCGAAAATCCTCTCCTGCCTAGATACCTTGTTGGAGTGACAGTAAGAGATTCACTACTGCTTGAATTCTCGTCTACTATGGTTGCTCTAATTCTTGCAGGGAAAGTTGGATCTAGTATTGCTTCAGAAATTGGGACCATGAGAGTTTCTGAACAAATTGACGCTCTAGAAATTATGGGCGTAAATTCTGCCAGTTATCTTATTCTTCCAAAAATAGTTGCAGCAGTATTTTTTTTCCCAATACTCTCATTATTAAGTATGTTTGTAGGAATATTTGGAGGGTATTTAATTTGCCTTCTTACCGAAATACTTAATCCTTCTGATTATATATATGGTATCCAATATATATTTTACCCACATTATATAAGTTATTCAATGACTAAGGTAGTATTTTATGCTTTTATCATTGTATCCATATCCTCATATCAGGGATACTATGCACAGGGAGGATCGCTTGAAGTTGGCCGTTCAAGTACAAAAGCAGTGGTTTATAGTAGTATCCTTGTGTTAATGGCTAACCTGGTCCTTACCAAATTAATCCTTTCATGATTGAAGCAAAAAATATTACCAAAAGTTTCAATGGTAATCTTGTCCTGGATAATGTTTCAGTGAGTTTCGAGCAGGGAAAAACTAATCTTATCATCGGCCAGAGCGGATCAGGGAAAACTGTATTACTAAAGTCTATTGTCGGCCTCCATGAAATTGATGATGGTGAAATCTGGTTTGATAATCGCCTTTACAACTCTCTGAGTTTTCATGAAAAAAAAGAGATAAGAAAAGAAATTGGAATGCTTTTTCAGGGAGCTGCTCTTTTTGATTCATCAACAGTTGAAGAAAATGTTATGTTCCCCCTAAGTATGTTTACGGAAATGAGTTATACGGAAAAGCTTGAACGTGTAAATTTCTGCCTCGAAAGAGTAAATATTGTTGATTCAAACCAACTCTTCCCTTCAGAATTAAGTGGTGGTATGAAAAAAAGAGTCGCTATCGCAAGGGCCATCGCCCTTAATCCTAAATACCTTTTCTGTGATGAACCTAATTCCGGACTTGATCCACAAACGAGTATCCTTATCGATGCCCTTATTAAAAAGATAACCGAAGAATTCAATATCACAACTATTGTAAATACTCATGATATGAATTCGGTTATGGAAATCGGAGACAAAGTAATATTCATTTTCGAGGGGAAAAAAATCTGGGAAGGCAACAAACATGAGATAATGTATACCGATTGCAAAGAACTAAACGACTTTGTTTTTGCCACAAATCTTGCAAAACAGTTGAGGAAAAAATGAAGATCACCTAATCCCTCCTGATAAAATGAAATTCAAATCCGGAATGAATTCCCCTCAAGTCATAATCATAACCGGACCAAGGGGAAAAGGTAAATCCACTCTTGTTCAGGAATTAATCAGTGACCATTCGTTTAATAGATTTAGTTGTGAAGGAATAGTAGCGAAAGGATTTCTCAACCCTGACGGTACAAAAGATTTTATCCTTCACAATATTAATGGTAAAGAAGAAATAACTCTGGCATCAAAAAATCCTGTCGAATCTTTTATTGAAATAGGTAATTACTTTTTCAATCCTGTTGCATTAAAATCAGGAAAAAAAATTCTTTATCATGCCATAAAAAAAAATACCCAGGTTATCATCATTGATGAAATTGGCCCTCTTGAATTGGATGATAAAGTCTGGGCACCTGCACTGAAATTGATCCTGAAATCTTTCCAGGGAGCCTTAATCCTTACTATTCGGGAAAATCTTATCGATGAAGTGATCAATAAGTTTCAAATTTCTATGCCCATTATACTTAATATTCAGATAAATACAAAGTTTGAAATAATCAGGGATATTTTAGGGATTCTTAATTTCAAATATAATTATAGTGATGGGGAAAAAACTTTATTAAAATGATGACCGGAATTCTTTTGGCTGGAGGTAAAAGTAAAAGAATGGGAGAAGATAAGGCCTTTCTTCAATTCAAAGGAAAATATTTATTTGAATTTCCTCTATCCATTCTGATTGATTTTACCGATGAAATAATTATCAGTTCTTCGAATATGGATTTTAAAAATACCGGACATATAATTATCAAGGATGAAATCCCGAACCTCGGCCCACTGGGAGGAATATATTCCTGCCTTAAAAGATCAACCTATCTATATTCGCTCATCTTACCTTGTGATATCCCCCTACTGGATCTTTCAATCCCTGAAGTTTTGCTCCATAATCACATAAAATATGATATTACAGTTGCACTTAACCATAATAATTTTCCGGAACCACTTATTGGTGTGTACTCAAAAAATCTCCTGCCACTCATAGAAAAACAAATACATAGGGGTAATTTAAAATTGATGGATCTGTTAGGTAAGGTGAATACGAATTATGTTACTTTAGAGAAAGAGGTATTTAATCAATCTTCAAAGCCCTTCTTAAATATCAATACAAAGAAAGATCTAATAGAATTAAACAATAGTAATGGGTAGTTTTGATAATAAAAAGCACCTTGATAGAGTCTGGCTTAAAGCTTCTGTAGCCGGCAGCTTATGGGCCAGTTTTGAAATTATTGCCGGCAGTGTGCTGCACAATCTGCACATACCATTTGCCGGATCTGTTTTAACAGCTTTTGCTATTATTCTTCTGATATCTTTTACTCAGATATGGCCAGAAAGAGGATTAATTTTAAAGGCTGGCCTGATATGTGCTTTAATGAAATCCATCTCACCAAGTGCCGTAATTCTGGGTCCAATGATCGGAATATTAAGTGAAGCCCTGATCATCGAAGTTGTTATTTTCCTATTTGGAAGAAATATAATTGTATTTATTGCAGCTGGTTCATTTGCAATGTTAAGCTCACTTGCCCATAAAATTATAAACCTGATTATCCTTTATGGATTTAACCTTTTAGATATTTATGCGAATCTCTATAATTACGCAGCCAGGCAATTTAGTAATTCTGATCATTCACCTGAAAATCTGCTATACCTCCTTATATTTATTTATTTATTAATTGGATCATCTTCTGCTTTTTCAGGTTATTTGATTGGCCGTAAGGCAGTAAGAACTGAAAGAAAAGTAAAAATATATCCACTCTCTAATGCCCTATCCAACTCTTCTCTCATACAAAAAAAATTTAACATCTCATTACTGATTGCTCACTTTATATATGTTCCGGTAGTCCTTTACCTATTTTCTTATTATAATAATCTTATACTAAATGCCTCCCTAACAAGTATATACTTTTTAGGATGTATATATTATTATCAAAATATTGCCGGAAAGCTCCTGAAACCATTTTTATGGTTTCAGTTCTTGGTTATATTTATATTAGCATCATTATTTCTTGAATCATCATCCCCAGGACACTATTCATTAATTAGAGGCCTCAAAGGTGGTTTTGAAATGCTTATAAGAGCAGTATTTATTATAACTGCATTCTCAGCAATCAGTATTGAATTATTAAACCCAAGTATTAGAAATTTTCTTGTTAAAAAAGGATTTAATAAGCTCTATGCATCACTTCAGCTTTCATTTAATGCCTTACCTGAAATGATCCAAAATATGAAGGGTAACTTAAAATGGCTTAAAAATCCTTTAAAATCGATTGCAGGAATGGTGAACGATGCTGAAAACTGGCTGGAAAGCTTTAAAAATAACACTGATTTATAATTCAGTTTGATTCTAAATAAAATTATCTCGTTATAGTTCAATCATTTATAAATATCTTTTTGAATTTAATAGATTATATATGTTTTTACACATATCTAGATTATTATATTTTTTATAAATTTGCCTTTGTTATTTCAATAACAAAGCTTATTACATGATTTCAAGGAATTCAATTGCCTAACAAATGTCATCCCGGAGACAATTTATAAAATCTTCTGTATTTGGCCTTGGTGGTCTGACCGTCGGTTTATATGCTTGTAATTCATTTACAGACTTTGCAGGTCTTCAAAAATCTGCTGGTGAAATCAAGATAAATTTAATCCGAACATCTACATATTGTGAAATTTGTTTTTGGAAATGTGCAGGATGGGTATATAAAACAAAGGAAGGGAATATTTGGAAAATTATTGGAAATGATGAGGACCAGCACAGTAATGGCAGGTTTTGTCCAAGAGGAACGGGAGGGGTTGGAATGTATTATGATCAAGATCGTCTTAAAACTCCACTGATAAGGACAGGGGAAAGAGGAGAACATAAATTCCGTGAAGCTTCATGGGAAGAGGCTTTTGATCTTATTGCGGAGAAAATGAAAAACATTGCAGCAGCGCATGGTCCGGAATGCGTGGCTTTGCTGAACCATGGTTCTGGCGGGAAATATTTTGGAGATTTGATCAGGGCATTTGGTTCAACAAATATTGCTGCTCCTTCTTATGCTCAATGCAGAGGACCCCGTGAGGTTGCTTTTGTCAATACTTATGGGGAGGGTGTTGGTTCACCTGAAAGAACTGACATCCGGGATACGAAATGTCTGGTTCTGATTGGATCGCACATCGGAGAGAACATGCACAACGGACAGGTCCAAGAAATGTCAGATGCTATTGATAAGGGAGCTGCAATAATTACTGTTGATCCAAGATATTCTATCGCTGCAAGTAAATCAAAATTCTGGCTTCCAATCAAACCTGCTACTGATTTGGCATTGTTGCTTTCCTGGATTCATGTTCTGATCTATGAAGGTTGGTATGACAAAGATTATGTAGAAAAAAACACCTATGGTTTTGAGTTTCTGAAGGATCATGTTAAAACCATGACCCCGGAGTGGGCTTATGGTATTACAACTATAAAACCTGATATAATAAGGAAGACCGCTAAGGAAATGTATAATGCATCTCCGGCAGTAATTGTACATCCTGGTCGTCATGTTACCTGGTATGGTGACGACACTCAAAGACTAAGAGCAGTGGCTATCCTTAATGGTATACTTGGATCATGGGGCAGAAGAGGTGGCTTTTACAATCCAGCCACAATTGAGCTTCCAGCATATCCTCACCCCCCTTTTCCAAAACCCGGAAAAACCTGGAGGGATGCATTCCCTGGTAAATTTGAGCTGGCTGACGAAACCCTGGCTTCCGGGCTATGCGATGCCACAATACCTGATTCCAGCCGTGATTGCAGCTTTAAAGGTTGGATTGTTTATGGAACTAACCTGATCCTCACTCTACCTAACCAGAAGAAAACAATTGAAGCAATTAAATTGCTTGATTTATTGGTTGTTATCGATACTATGCCCATGGAAATAACCAGCTGGGCAGATGTAGTTTTACCGGAATGTACATATCTTGAGAGATACGATTCAATCAGAACAGGCCCTCACCGGAAACCCGCCATCGCCCTCAGAATGCCTGCAACTGAACCGCTATATAATTCTAAACCAGCCTATTGGATGGTAAAGGAACTAGCTAAAAAACTGGGACTTGAAAAATACTTTCCTCACGAAAAATTGGAAGACTATCTTGACTGGCAGCTTAAACAAATTGGATCATCACTTGAAGAAATGCAACGACTAGGTGTAAAAACGCTTGAGAGGGAATATGATGATCTCTACTTTGAATCAGGAGAAAAGCATGAGTTCTATACTCCAACTGGTAAAATTGAACTATACTCGACAGCATTTGCTGAAAAGGGATTTGATCCTATACCTGTTTATACACAACACCCTGAACCACCTTTGGGGTATTACCGTCTTAATTATGGCAGGGCGCCAATGCATACTTTCAGCCGTACATCAAACAATCCCAACCTGACGGATCTTATGGATGAGAACAGCCTCTGGATTAATCCCCGTGTGGCAAAACTTTGGGGATTAAAGTCGAATCAGTATATCTGGTTGCAGAATCAGGACAGCATTGTATCGACATTCCCCATAAAAGTAAGGATCACTGAAAGGATTCGATGGGATTCTGTTTACATGGTACATGGATTTGGTCATGCAACAAAACAACTTTCCCGTGCTTATTCAAGAGGAGTCAGTGATACCCAGATGATCTCAAAAGTAATGTTGGATCCAATTATGGGTGGTACCGGGATGAGAGGCAATTTTGTTACTTTCTTGCTTGAAAAACCGGAGGAGGTAATGGCATGAGATATTCAATGGCTGTTGATACTAAAAAATGTGTGGGATGCACCGATTGTGTAGTCGCCTGTCAAACAGAAAACAATGTGCCCATAGGTTATTGCAGGGACTGGATTGTAGAAGTAGTAGATGGAACCTATCCCCAATTGGAGCTTGAGATCAGATCAGAACGCTGCAACCATTGTGATAATGCACCTTGTGTTCGTTGTTGCCCTACCGGAGCCAGTCATGTCGAAGAAGGTGGATTCGTGCTGGTCACACATAATAAATGCATTGGATGCGGTGCATGTATTTCATCCTGTCCTTATGATGCCAGATATCCCCATCCTGATGGATATGTGGATAAATGCACCTTTTGTATGCATAGAGTTAAAAAAGGCCAGCAACCTGCATGTGTTGCAGTATGTCCAACTAAATGCTTGTATTTCGGTGATCTTGATGATCCGAAATCCGATGTATCCGAAATTTTAAAAATGCGCAAATGGAAAACACTTATTCCTGAAGCAGGAACCAAACCTGAAATCTATTACCTGATATGAGAAACATAAAGATCACTATAGTATGAAAGAAGAGATCTTAACAAGCGGACGAATGAATTCCATGGTGGATCCTGTGCTTCATATCTGGGCATGGGAAATCCCGCTTTATCTTTTTTTGGGCGGCCTGGCTGCAGGGATTTTATTTTTTGCAGGCCTGTATACAATTATGGGCAAAGAAAAAGAATATCCCACAGCTATTGAAAAAACACCATTGATAGTACCATTCATATTACTTATTGGCTTAGGTGCATTATTCCTGGATCTGAACCATAAACTTTATTTCTGGAGGCTTTACACAACTATACGGATTGAATCTCCAATGTCATGGGGAGCATGGGTGTTAATGGTTGTAACCCCGTTATCTTTTATCTGGGCAGCTATTAAAGTAAAAAAAATATTTCCTAAATGGAAATGGCCATATAAGTGGCTGGAAATATTGGAAGACTTTTTTATCAAACAAAAAATTATACTTGCCTGGATTATGGTTATTTCATCACTGATTCTTGGGATTTATACAGGAATATTGTTTTCCGCTTTCAACGCCAGACCTCTCTGGAATACTTCCATTCTTGGTCCTCTTTTCCTTACATCAGGACTGTCAACAGGTGCTGCAATCAATATTATTTCAGCACGGACCGAAAGCGAAAGACATTCTTATGCCAGGACAGATATGATACTCATCGGTATTGAGTTATTCCTGATCATCCATATTTTCATGGGATTTCTTGCCAGCACCCAGGTACAGATTGATGCTGCCAATCTATTCCTTGGTGGACCTTATACTGCTTCCTTCTGGGTCCTTGTAGTTTTCTTGGGTATGATTCTCCCGGCATTCCTCGAATTGATGGAGTTAAGAAAAGTAAAACTTCCGGTTATAATCCCTGCTGCCCTGGTTATTGTAGGTGGATTATTATTCAGATTTATTTGGACTTTTGCCGGACAATCAAGCCGGTGGCTGTATTAAAAGATTTTTTAAATAATTGATTTATGACAAAGAAACAATTAATAGCGAAAAAGTCCAGTTACATCAATCCATACTTGGGTGGTGTTTTGCTGGGACTGGTTCTACTATCAGCTTTTTATATTTCAGGCCGGGGACTTGGGGCCAGCGGGGCTATTAAAAGTGTAGTCGTAACTGCGGTCGGGGTAGCTGCTCCTGCGCATGTTGAAAATTCAAAATTCTACCAGGTTTATGGAGAAGAACACCAGAATCCTATGAAATCATGGCTTGTTTTTGAAATGCTGGGAGTACTTGTCGGCGGATTTGTTTCTGGATCGATAGCTGGAAGATTAAAGATAAAAGTGGAACATTCACCCCGAATTACTTCTAAAAGAAGACTCGTATTTGCATTAATGGGTGGTATATTATTTGGCTTTGGGTCCCAATTGGGAAGAGGCTGCACCAGCGGATCAGCACTAACAGGAATGGCCGTTCTTTCCTTTGGCGGATTTATTACAATGGCAGCTATATTCGGAACGGCTTATGCCCTGGCATATTTTTTTCGTAAAAATTGGATTCAATAAACTTTATATAAAAAATGGGACCATTAATATCATACGAAATTATTTCGGAGAATTCTAATTTATTGTTGGCATTCTTTATTGGTATCGGATTCGGATATGTTCTTGAAAGCAGTGGATTTTCATCAAGCCGTAAGCTTGCAGGTGTATTTTATGGATATGATACTGTTGTGTTGAAAGTATTTTTTACTGCGGCAATTACAGCTATGCTTGGGCTCTTATTTTTCAGCCTGTTTGGATGGATAGACCTTAACCTCGTGTACGTTAATCCAACTTATTTATATTCAGCTATTGGTGGTGGAGTAATTATGGGCGCAGGATTTATCATGGGTGGTTTTTGCCCGGGTACAAGTTTCTGTGCAGCCTCGATTGGTAAAATAGACGCTATGATCTTTATTGCAGGTTTATTTATTGGTGTTCTTGTTTTTACAGAAGGATACCCCCTGTGGGAAGGATTCTATAATGCAAAATTCCTGGGGTTCCCTAAAATCAGCGAAGTATTGGGTTTATCTGATGGAGTTCTTGCACTTGGTGTAATCCTGATGGCTATGATTATGTTCTGGATTGGTGAATGGGCAGAGAAAAAATTTCCTCAACCGGAATATTAGCACCCTCTTTTGTCTTTTTCATTAAATCCAAAACTAACTGCTTTAGTTATGCAGTTTAAATTCAGATAAATGACAAAACATAAATTGATTACTTTTGTTCCTATTAAGCAACCTGTATTTTTGATAATAACATATAATTTTTAGATAATTAAACCAAATTATTATGAACTCCCGATATTTATTAGCTTTGTTAGCAATCCCTCTCGGATTAATTATTGCTGCCGTACCCCAGAATACTACACATCCTTATAAACTTACTTCCGCAGAACTCCTTCAGGAAGTTACCGGTAAAGCCCAGTTTGTCAGTCCAGATGCGATTGCAGATATGATCGTACAAAAAGATCCTGGGCTCCAGCTAATTGACGTAAGGACTCCCGACGAATTTGATAAATTCAACCTCCCGGGAGCAATAAACATCCCTCTATCTGATATTCTTTCTCCTGAATTTACTAATCTGATTGACCAGGATGTTAAAATGAACGTATTATACTCCAATGGAACACTCCAATCTTCTCAAGCTTGGATGATCTTAAGACAACTGGGTTATAAGAACAATTATATTTTACAAGGAGGCCTTAATTATTGGGCTGAAACAATAATGAATCCCTCAACACCTGCTGTAACCAACCCTGATGAAGAAATTGCACGCTATGATTTCAGGAAAGGAGCATCCATGGCATTAGGAGGAGGAGCTCTGGAAAGCATTCAATCCTCTTCAGAAATAAAAGCGCCCGTGATTCCAATTATCAAAAAAGGTAATAAGAAAAAAGTTCAGGGTGGTTGTTAGGATTTTCGATGTAGGATTCTATACTTGTCAACTCCGGGTCAATTAATCTCCTCATAGTCTATGTATTGACCATCATCTTTCTTGATTTTCTTTTCAAGCTTAGGTTTGGACTCTATGGAAACTTCTCCTTCTTTCTTAGATTCAGGCTTCTTGAAGTTGTCTTGATACATTCCTGAATAAAATGAAAAAATTCCCTGTATTATCATCCGGATAAGCAGGAAAACAAGTAATGTTATTAAAATTATCTTGATCACCTTATTTACTTAATTTTATGCGGCGGTAAAGATAATGATAATTCGTTTTGAGATAAAATCCTGAATAAGATTCTTTAATTGTCACTGATGATATTCAGTAAAACAATGCTTAAATCATTATTGTAAAATATGTTCACCCCCATGAGTTTCCTTCCTTGGATAAGGAATAGATGTAAGCTCTTACTAAATATTGTTCTAATCAACCAATGGCATGTCATACATTGCTGCTTTCCCCTTTCCCTTTTCCCTTATACAGCCAAACATCATATTCATACCAATTCGGAGATTCACATATTTAGCTTTGTTCCACCACATGGCTGCTGATGGTCCCGTGTCAGTAATAATATAAAAATTGAAAGGGGAAGCTTTTAAAGCAAGTCCTATCCCGATATTTTTGTAATACCTATCAATAATGGAATAGGAAAGGCTGGTGCTGATCATCCTGATTGGATAGAAATTAGCTGAAGCAGTAAATTGTTGCCTGACATTACCCTTGTAAAAATCAGTCCTTGAGAGTACTCCGAAATTGATCTTTGGATGAACATAAAATGCAGCTCCTGCATATATTTTAGCAGGGAGCCAGGTTGCATATTTTGTTCCCGATGAATTGAACTTGTCAAATGTATTTTCAATTGAATCTGTGAATGCTTCAAAAAAATCTTTGTCACCGTCAAGGAAATAATTTACGCCATCGAAATAATAATCCGATTTATTAGTCAGATTAACAACCCCGCTGTTCCAGCTCATCCGTCCTAAATCAATAATGCTTGCTGATACCTGCAACCAGTCGTTTACTCTGTAATCAGCACCAATATCCAATCCCAGGCCAAAATTTTTAGGATTAAGAGCCATTTTACGCAATTCATTCAGTGAGGGAGTATCAATATTGCTCATGCTATCAATATTCCCAAAAACCAGATCAAGCGGTGCATTAGCAGCAACCTTGACATAATCAGCCAGATAAGGTGAGCTTGTATTAAGGCTGATATCGGTATGCAGGGGCCATGCAGTTTCATTCGCGGAAAAAGTCACATCAAACAGTTTTGTAACCAGATTTGCCTGTCCCAATAAAATTTTACCCCTGATTCCGATCGTCAATCTATCACCAAATTTTCGAGATACTCCCATAGATATTTCGTTCAGGGCAGTAAAGTCCATGGCAAAATTGTTAAAATCATAAACCATCCCGGAATCAGGGCCGATTATAGGTAAACGTATATAATCGTCGGGATATGAAAATTGGGCAAATACTCTCTCATTAATATCAAAAGTAAAATAAAGATTATTTGATTTGAAGCCAAAAGATGCTATACTAGCTGAAACCTCTGAATTAATGAAATTTGTTTCCTTTAAAAGGGAAAGAAACGCATCTTTATCACCAAGGGGATGAAGAAATGTTATAAGTGAATCTAATTGACTATTATAATAAATGGCATCATTCAGAGCAAAAGGACTGTTTTGAACCTTCGCCTGGAACGGAGAAAGACCCGGTAGCCCCAGAAAAAAATTACATTCAGGTTGAAAAGCAGGATTTATTTGATACCTCTGTGGAACACCTCTCATATAAAACATTGTATTTGTAATCTGAGCCATTCCCAAAGAGGAAACAAATATCAGGGGAAGAATAAATCTTAACCTGATGAATTTTAAATTATATAGTTGCATAATACGAATATTTCACAGTTTAATCATTTAAATCTCTGGAGTTTATTGTAACATTTGTTTTGACACTTAATTTAAAGTCAATAATATAATAGGAGTAGAATTTCACATATTGTCCTGAACCAATATTGCTGGTATTTAATGTGGCTCGTACAATAGCACGCTTAGTATTCTTAATTCCTGATAACTTCTCCTTGCTGAATTCAACTATTTTCTTGAACTGAACGCTTCTTGTTACTTTGCCATAAGAATCTACCATTGCAGGATTAAGCACTATTGGACTCCCTAAAAACAACGAATCGAGTACAGTGTACGCTGAATCTGTAAATATTACCTGAAGCCCTGCTTCCATTGGAAATCCATTGCTTCCTTCCATAGTAATCCTGAAGTAATTTATATAATCAATAAAATCCCCGATTTCTTTTTCAATGTCCAAATCTGTAGTATCACTGAGAACTATATCATTTGCTTTTATCCAAAGGGGAAGGACAATTTCAAAATCAACATTAAATTTGCTGCTGTCGGTTACAAAATTATAAGGTCCGGTTGGCCCTGCAGGATTAGATTTTGCAATAATATTATAACTAAAGGTTTTTGGAGAGGTTTCCATTGCCTGTTTAATATTGCAGTTATCTTTATTTATTAATATGCTATCCTTTACGGTCTTTCCTATCTGACTCATATCAGGTGCAGAAATGTCAAAAGGATTTACACCTGTAAATGTTATTGGTGTAGTGATGTTATTCTTTTCTGAAAAGGCAGATACATTTGATAAAGTGACTTCCACAGGAATCCCAAATGAATTATAAGTGAAGAAAGAGAATCTTGGATCCGCAAAGAGTAGTTCCCCATCCCCCAGAATATCCTCATAAATTCCTAAATCCATCTGTCCGTTTTCATCAAATAGATCGTATTCTCCGAGGTACCCGAAAAGGTTCGAAAACTGAATATCCTCAAAACTCATGGTAATATCACATGATTCACCTGCCAGAACCGGAGAACCTGAATTTATAAGATATAACTCGAACGATAAAGGCAAAATAGTAAGGGATGGATTTGAATTATCAAGATAAATGGTTGTATTATTTAATGGAATATTTATAGTAGTATCAAAGGTTCCAGCAGCATTGCTGATCGGAATATTATTCATGAGGGGTTGTCCATTCGTTTTTATGGAATTTGTAAAAATATTTACTATTCCTCTATGTTTAAAAGTTGACGACACATGAATTTGCAAAGTAGTCGTTTTTAATTTTATACTGTCAATTTTCTCATTATGTGATACTGTAAATTCACCATTTTTTTGTTTGCTGAATTGTATTGTATCCCCAATACCACTTCCTGTCCATTCCGGGTTTAGGTTAATATCAGAATCGATATAAAGCTGAACAAATGTCTGATCAGGAATATCTATCACATCAGAAGCTAAGTACGATTTAAAAGTATCCGTAAAAGTAATATACAACAGACTATCGTCCGGAAATTTCCCCATATTTTCACTGGAGATTTCATTTACAATATCATCAAGGGAGAGTGAACCTCTGGCAACAGGGGCTGCTAATCCTGGATTTATCTCTATTTCATCTGAAATTTTGCTCAGATCATATTTATCATCCACACATGATTGTACTGCAATTAAAAGAACTGAGATGAAAATAATCAGAATATATTTCCCTCTTCGATTATACTTTTTCATATATTAAGGAATTTAATTTGATTATTCTACGGAATAGTTGTACAAAAAGTTATTCTTACCTCCAACTATTAGATTAAATTTTCCTTTTAACTCGGGAAAACTGCTAATACTGAATGGACTTATTCCCTCCAGAGGAAACCCTTTATACAGGGATCCGTCATTGTTATAAAGGTAAATAGTTTCTTCCTTGTGTAAGACTATTCCAACCCTATTATCGGTTGCAGAGAAATTGTAAATTAATGGTTTTATTTCAATTTTTCCGGGTAATTCCATCGAAAACTTAGTATTTCCGCTGATATCTGTAACATATAATCTATTTTCAGAAGTAAACAGGTATTCGTTGACTCTATCTCCATCTAAATCTGCCAATATAAAGAAATGATCGGGTGGAAGTTTTTGCCCTATAATTTTCTCTACTTTTCCATTCAAGCTTATCTTCATTACATTACCAGCAGTATCGGTCGTCACAAATCCTCTGTCATTTCTTCCTTTAGTTAGATCAGGGTAAAATAAATTTTGAAATGAAACCGGAAAATATTTAACAGGTTTTATCCTTGGATTTCCTTTACGGTCCAGTATATAAAACTTATACTTGTCAATAGCAACAATATAATCCTTATCCCCAATCCTGAAATATTGTACGGGTTGCAATATCTTATTATCTGTTTTCGCAGGTTTCCATCCGGGGACAATTTTTCCCTCTTTATCATACATATAGATGTTTTTGTCCTCACTTGGCACACAAATCCGAATCTTTCCGTTTTTATCATAATCAAAAACACTCATCCCGGTAGTCGCTCTCGAGCGCAGATTAATCGGGAATTTCTCCACTGGAGTCCCATTTCTGTC
>CAZKMG010000053.1:5676-14892 GCA_964553465.1 uncultured Bacteroidaceae bacterium | reverse complement strand
ATTCTGTTGTTGAACCCGGCACTTTTGAGGTGATGGTTGGAAGCTCTTCCAAAGACATCAAACTAAAAGGTTCATTTGAAGTAAAGAATTAACATGATAATACAGTTCCATTTATTATAAACTTAATCCAGAGATTATGAAATTCATGGTATTAGTTAAAACAAGTATAATTGCAGTTGGTTTTACTCTCCTGATGAATATTTTTGCTTTCGGAGAGCATCTTATTTTACCAGATAGCAGGGGATATGAACTTCCCGGTGATAAAGTTGCTGAACCACCATCCTCTCCAAGTATGCTTTTAGCCGGATCGGCAAAAGTATTGATCACTCCTGAAATTCCAATTCCCATGAGTGGATATGGTGGCAGGCAGGGACCTTATAAGGGCATACATGATGATATATATGCCAGGGTTGTGGTATTCAGTGATGGAATTAATAAAGCAGCCATTGTGGAAGCTGAAGTTATTGGTTTTGGAGAATCATTCTGGGATGAATTTACCGACCTGATCACAAAAGAAACCGGTATAAAAAAAGATTATATATTACTCGCTGCAGTTCACAATCATAACGGGCCGACTACCAGGGGCTCTGTTGCCCAGGGAACTTCTCCTGATATTCTAGCTTATTTGGAAGAATTAAAAGGAAAACTTTTAACAGCTACGAAAGAAGCAATCAAAAACCTTGTCCCTGTCAGTATCGGTGCTGGAAAAGGTGAATGTAAAATGAATGTAAACCGGCGTGCCATCGATGGTAAAGGTGGAATTGCCCTGGGAGTTAATCCCTACGGCCCCTGTGATCACGAAGTGGGTGTAATCCGCATAGATGACAAATCAAAAAAACCAATGGCCCTTATCATTAATTGGCCATGTCATGCCGTTGTCCTTGGGCCAAAAAATTATCTCATCACCGGAGACTGGCCAGGCGCTGCATCAAAATATGTGGAACAGGATCTGGGGAATAATATCATTACTCAGATAACTGTTGGCGCCTCAGGAAATATTAACCCCGTATATGGACCCCATATCGATTTTGAAAGCAATAGTGCTTATGCTTTCGGAAAAGATGCAATCGGGGAAGATCTGGGTAAAGAAGCCATTCGTGTTATGAAAGAAATTAAAACCTATTCTGAAGGCGAGATACATGCATCTCAACGTGTTATCTCTCTGCCAATGAAAGAAAGGGAACCTGGCAGGTCTCGGCCCCAGGCCAATCCTCAGGATAATACCCTTAAGGTAAGATTGTCAGCATTAAAAGTTGGAAATATAATTTTCACCGGGGTATCTGGTGAAGTATTTAATGAGATAAGCACTAAAATGAGAAGCCAGTCCCCTTACACATACACCTTTATGATTACACATTGTAATGGTAGTAGCGGTTATCTGGTTAATGAAGATTCTTATAAGGAAGGAGGATATGAAGTGAACTCTACGCGGGCAAAAACTGGTGCTGAAAAAGCAATCGTTGAAAACCTTCTGGAAATGATTAATGAGCTTTAATGTAATAAAGCAACAGAGAATAATTATTAGGAAAAAAAGAGGGTGTCTTAGAAAAATACCCTCTTTTCTTTATAATTCAACTAAGTTTCACTGAAATATATCAGTAAGATAAACATAACCTTCCTGGTACATTAAAAAAATTTTATATCCTTATCTTTTACTGAGCTACTTGTCTATCGTGGGATCTCTGCAATCATTTTCTCAAAAAGTGAACGCTGTTCAATGAGGGCAGCTACTTTATCATCCGGATTTGATGAACATTCCAGGAGCATCCATCCATTGTAATTTATTCCGGCAAAAAGCTTAAATAATTCCTGAAAGGGATATTTATTATCATTCAGTTCATGAATATGAGCAATATCTCCAAATTTGTCCTTTACCAGGTTGAAATTATATTCCAATCCCTGCCCCTCCAGATCCGATGAATTACAATTCCAGCATACTTTTGTTCCGGGATTATCAACATAATCCATCATAGCTTTGATATTGGGTAGTTGTGAAGTCTCATTTCCATGCACTTCAAGCCTGATTTGCTGTCCGAGATCCATGGAGTATTTGCCCAATTCGTTCAGCGATTTACCTATTTGTTCAATGGTTTGTTCCCTGGGTACTTCTTTGTGAAATTCGTTCGGCTTCACCTTTACACCTGATGCTCCGATGTCCTTGCTTAGTTTTACATATTCTTTTGTTTTTTCAATCGAGGCTTTTAATAATTCAGGATCAATATAATCATATTGCTGATTTGTTCCCAAACCGAGTAAAGTTATCGGACAGTCCTCAAATTGTTTTCTCACTTCTTTCCTCTGATCTGCCGACAAATCAACCCCGACCCCATGAGCATGCTGCTCCCGCAGTTCAACTCCATAAATACCAGCAGTCGTACAATTTTTTATAATGGTTGGAATATCCCAGTCCTTCGCCCATAAATAGGTTACCAGACCAAGTTTCATTTTAGATCCCGGAGCAGATTTGCAATGAGCGAGCAGACTTCCGGAAACAAAAGCTCCACCTGTAAGTAAGGAAAGATCCCGAAGAAATTCTTTTCGTGTTTTAAAATTTTTTAAGTCCATAGAAAGTTATTTTTAATTAATTAATCAAATTTAACAATAAAAGTTGTTCATGTTCTGTATCTCATACATCCTGAAAATTTAATCTGCACTCCACACATTCGTCTCTTACAGCATTCTATTTCAGAAAATGAGGAACCGATTTTCAGTTTTTCACTTCAAATGAATAATAACCTGAACCAACCTGATAGATCCTTCTGCCATTTCCCTCTCCAAGTAGTTTAATCCCTGCTACTAAACCAATATCTTTACCGCTTTCGGTTATGACTGAATTTGGTGATACCGGTAAAAAAACTTTTGCGGTTGTGTTGGCAGGAATGGACACATGAAGTTCTAGCTTGCCATCCTTTTTATCCCAATCAGAAATAATATCCCCATAGGGACATTTGAATTTTGTTTTTGCAAAAGTGATATCACCCACTATCTCTGGTTTAATGACTATTTCTTTGTACCCTACTGAACTTTCTTCCTGGTCAATTCCACCAAGACCCGCATAAAACCATTCCATAAGATGTCCCAGCATCAAGTGATTATTCGATACGATCTCCAGAGCGGCCCATGATTCTGTAAGGGCGGTAGCACCTTTTTTAAGCTGAAATCCATACCCGGGGATATCATCCCGCGCGTTCATCTCATACATAAGCTGTGATTTTCCCCCTTTCGTCAGTGCTCTTACGAGATAATGAAATCCAACATCACCTGCGGTCAGGGGTTTCCCTGCAGCATAAATAGAATCTGCCAGAATATCTATGACTTTATCCTTATTCTCATCATCAACCAATCCGACAACCCATGGCATTGACATGGCTGTCTGGCTTCCGGTCGAATAAACACCTGTTGAGGAATTGTAGAATTTTTCATTAAAAGCCTTTTTTACCTCAGCTGCCCATTCAGCATAGTATTTCATTTCAGTATCTTTTTTCAGGATACCTGCCATTTTTGACAACAGTGCGAGATCATAATAATAGATGGCCGTAGCTGTCAATGGAATTGGAGTAAGTTGTGAAGGCCCCGGTCTTTTTGGCCCAAGGTCGAACCAATCACCGAGTCCATGAGAAAGTATATGCTGATCTGATTTGCTTTTAAGGTAATCAACATACCTTATCATCATAGGCCAGGATTTTTCCATCACTGATATATCCCCATACCATTTGTATATTAACCATGGCAATATGACCGAAGCACTTCCCCATTCAGGGGAGTCGCGGAATCCACCGGTGGACGGTTTATATTCTGGTGCGAAACTTGGAACCAACCCTTCCGGAGTCTGGGATTCTGTCATGTCTTGAACCTGCTTGCTGTACAAATGATACAGATCATAATTATAATGTATCGACCCTCCCATCAGAAAGGTGCACTCAAGCCAACCTAATTTTTCCCGGTGCGGACAATCGGTAAGAACACTCTGCAGGTTACTTTTTATAGCCCATCTGATCAGTTCATTGGTACGGTTGAAGAGATCATTTGAACAAATAAATTTACCAGTTTCAGGTGATGAATTACGCATGTGAAGCATTTTTAAATCTACAATATGAGGCAAATCATTCCCCGATCTGACTGTATCTGGTATTGCTCCTTCCACCTGCACGTATCTGAATCCGTAATATGTAAAGCGGGGTATCCACGTTTCAATCCCATCACCTTTTAAGGTATAGGTAAAATAACTTGGATCACCTGAAGCCTTCTGGTTGGCATAGTTATCTTTTGTAATCAGTTCAGCCGGGATCAGCTTAACTTGCTGACCTTTTTTGCCTTTCACTTTCAGCTCAATAATCCCAGAAGCATTTTGGCCGAAATCATACAAGAATCCACCATTGGATAATGGCTTTATCTCCTTAACTCCAATCGTTTCCATTATACTTACCGGGTAATCACTTTCTGCCATCAATTGACCTGTTGGAGGTCTTATTAACAAAGCATTCTGCCATCCGGAATCCTTAAATCCGGGTTTGTTCCATCCCTCCTGTTCCAACTGTGCATCATAATCCTCACCCCCATATATACTGGTATATGTAATCGGTGATGGAGTGCATTTCCAACTTTGATCAGTGACGATTGTCTCCACCGAACCATCAGAGTATTTCAACCTTATCTGGATGATCAGTGAGGGTTCTCCAAAAGCAGTGACAAGCTTAGTGTACCTCTCAAGGTTAATATAGTAAAACCCATTCCCCACAATAACACCGATCGCATTCTTTCCTTGATTAAGCAGATTTGTTACATCATAGCAATTATAAAAGATGGATTCATCATAATCAGTCCAGCCGGGTGTTAAATAGCCGGTCCCAACTTTCTGACCATTTATGGTGGCTTCATACTGACCCAAACCGCTGATATATAATGTCGCCTCGCTTAATTTCTTGTCTAACTTAAATTCTTTCCTGAAACAAGGGATAACCGATCTCTCTTTTACCCTGTTACCAAGTCTGCGATCATTATTCGGCAATCCAGGAATCAACCTCATGGAATCCGGTAATTCCCGGTATCCGATCCACCTCGCACCCTGCCAGTCGTTTTGAGTAAGCAAACCCATCTCCCATGTGTTTGGCTTACTCCAGTCAGATTCCACCCCATCCTGGTTCCAGATCTTAACCTTCCAAAAATATTTTGTTGCAGGTTTCAATACACTGCCATTGTAATTCACCAAAATTGATTGGTTGGATTCAACCTTTTTGGAATCCCACATATCCCCTGAATTTTTTTCCAGGTTTTCTATGTTGCTGGAAACAAGGATATGATAGGCTGATTGCATCTGATTTCGAGCCTGACTCTTCATAATCCAGCTTAATCTGGGACTGGAACTTTCAATACCCATGGGATTGGTTAAATTCTCACACTGCATGTCTATTACTTGCATAACTCTTTGTTCACATGCCGACATAACACCTAACATGCCCAGAAACAAAATATTTATTAAGCTCTTTTTCATTTTTATACAATTAATTATCGTAAAATGGTAGTATAATAATAGGATGTGGAAATTAACACTTTTTTTTAAAAATTATAAATTTTGCAATACTTATTACTTCTGAAAAATTCATATCACCTTAAAAAAAAGCATAATAATCTTTTTGCTATATTTGATTTTTACAGTGAATAGCTTGTATTTATAAATCAATCATAAGAATTAATCTTTTCGATGTTTAATAATATTGTTTAAATTTGAATATTCCCTAACAGCATTATCATCATTTAACTTAAATATATAATGGTGAAAAAATCAGTCCAATTTATTGCATTAATCACAGTCTTATTTGGCTTTTCCTTTTGTAGTTTTCCGAAAGAGAAAAAGTCCTCAGATCGAATCCCTGCAGTTTTCATCATTGATGATCCTCCTATCAATGTAGCCTACCTGATGAGAAAACAGATGGAAGATGCAGGTATACTGGTTGAAGGAAGCAGTTCTTTTGAGCGGACATACCTTTCTCATTGGAGGGATATGAAAGAAAGTGCTATTATTCCCAATTCCTTTTTTAAAAAAATCATTGACTGGGCCATCAAAGAAGGAGTAAAGGGTAAAGTGACCTTGCTTGCATGTCCCGGAGCACTGGGATACCTGGACGAATCCGTTAAGGGATACTCCAAAGAACAGCAGCAGGAGCTGATTAACATTTTCAAAAATGACTTTACAAAGAATTTTGATATAACACCGGAGATCCTGACACATACCATGGCATATGACATTAAAAATAATAAACCCCTTTCGAAGCCGGAATATATCTGGATGGCTCAGCAAACAGAAGATACTCTGGCAGATTACATGGCTAAAGCTTTACAGGTTTTAAAAAATGTCGGGATTACTGCCCGCGGAATCACACAACCGAACTTTTTCAATGGAGACCTGAATATGTACGCAAGGGCAGTGTTGAAAGCTGAAAAAAGAGTTAATAATATCACACATACATTTTTTTTCAATGATTGCGATGCTGATAACATGATGGTTAATTCGAAAGTTATGCTGGCAGATAGTGCAAAAAATGAATATGTGGTAAGTGTTGTAAGTGCTTCAAGGGCAGATGAGCCTTTCTGGTTTACACTCTACGGTGAGGGCGATCCTAAAAAATTGGCTGATTACTATATTACCGAAGATGGTAAGAGCGGTAGGTTCATTGACTTGCTGTCTACTAATAGTCCCCTGGTGTTCCATGCACATGGACAGACACTCTATTCAAACGGATCTGAAATTGGTTTCCAGTCATTACAGGAAGTTATAAGGAGAATGGATAAACATTTGAAAGGAAGGATCAGGTGGATGAAAATAGGTGAATTTGCAGAATGGAATATTGAAAAGAGCATGAATCCATAAATCCCTGTCTACCACTTAAAATTTGAATTCATGATTTCAACTTTGCTAATTAAATAATTTACATTACAAGACCCATAATGTCATTTGCATAAAATAAACATTATGATTATGCTTTATAAATACTACATGTTATTGTTAATAATGACATAATATTCTATTAATCAGTAATTAACCACGAGCTTTTGACAATGTACCGGTACCTTGAAGTAAATCAATAAATTTCTTACCTTCACTTTCCAAATGAAGTAAAAACTAAATAAAGTACTTATGAAAGTTTTTCTCCTGGTTTTCATCTCCTTCCTGATGACAGGATTTTCGGAAGCACAGAACTTACTTATCAAAGCAGGACATTTATTTGATCAGAGATCCGCTAAAATGTTGACGGATCAAATGATTATTGTAAAAAATGGTAAAATAGAGCAAGTAGGTTCAAACCTGAAAGATAATCCATTCGATGATATTGAAGCCATCAAGAGCGTTCATTTTGTAATGAAAGAAGGTAAAAAGTCGTATGACAGGATTTACTTATCATCCGTTTTTGTATTGTGAATCGTAATTCATAATTTGTAATTCATAATTCGTAATTCGTAAGTCATAATTAAAAATTTGTGCTATGTCAACAAAATCAACTATTCTGGGTCTCTTCATTGCCGCCATATTCTCATCAAACTGTTCAAGGGTAGTTTGGCATGAAGGTGAAAATTTCACCGGGGCGGATCAAAATGTGGAACATAAAATCGGACCGAGACCTCCCGCCTCAGGAGGTCTGGCATTGAATGGCACCGGCATTGGAGGATCCGGTGTCGGGACATTCAGCGCGATTGGGAGGAGTGCCAATTTCCTAGTCGATATCAGGCAGAACATCCCTGATGCCAAAATCATCTTCCGTTATGCCCGCCTTCAGTGGCGTGATACTATGAAACCGGCTGAATTCACATGTGAAGTGAAAAATGCCGGGGAATCCCACAAGCTTGATCTTATTTTCAATGATACCAAAGGCTGGGGGATGAACGGCCCTTCCGAATGGAAACTGCTGGAAGCCGGGATCGGCACTCTAAAAAGAGGGCAGGCAGAAATAATCCTTACCGTCAACTCAAAGGATGGGGATATAACCCTTGACGGTTTCTTAATCGCACCTGCTGATTTTATCATCACTGATAATGAAATGAAAGACCTCAGCAGGATCAAAATCGATCAGTCTGGATATATAGGGATCAACCTGCCCTTCTCAGCCATCGAACAAAATGATTTTAGTGGATTCGATATCGTTCTGAGGTCATTCAAAAGAAAAACCTGGAAAATCAGCTCATTTCTTATAAACGAAAAAGATAAGGGGATCATCACCCTGCTCGATAAAACGAGTCTTTCACTGGCGGATTCAATGAAATTAAATGTTAAGCCAGAGCCAGTAAAAAACCTTGAGGATGGCGATTATACCCTGGTTATTTCTTTTAATAATCAAGAGGACAGCCTTACATTCCCTTTCACAGTTCTGGGTAACACTATCATTCAGGCGGAAAAGATGAAGGCTGAATACAGGAATTTAGTAGCAGAAAATGAATCGAAATCTGATCCTGCATGGAAAACCGTTGTTGATGACATAAGGTATGCTGCCGATTATATAGAAAACACCATCTATTATTTAAGGTCAAAAGCCGGGTACGCTGAGGAATCTGAGAGAAAAAAAGCCCTGTCCTATTTTGAGAAGGCGAGGAACCGGTCGGCTCAGAGTTTTGCAACCGACCTGATCAACATCATGAACCAGAGCAATGAAACCATAGAAAGGATAAAAAACAATAATGATCCCTACGCAGGGAGATCGGGCGATTTCAGAAGAGCATTCATTTCCGATGCAACCGGAAAGCTTGAACCTTACAGGATCTATATACCAACTTCCTATGAGACAAAGGACAAAATCCCGGTCATGCTGGTTTTACACGGCGGTGGCGGGGATGAGAATTACTATCCTGATATGGATGATGGAACCATCCCCAAGATCATGGAAAGGGAGGGAATCATCATGGTCTCCCCGAGGGCTACCAGCTGGTTTACCGGTGACGGTGCCAAAGATATGGCCCAACTGGTTAAACTGGTCTTACAGGAATACCCGAAGGCTGATAAATCAAGGGTATACAGTACAGGAGTATCCGCGGGAGGATTCGGTACATATAATATCACCGTCGAGTATCCGGAGTTATTTGCTGCCATTGCATGTGTCTCCGGTTCGGCCAGGAATCTAGACAAGATAGAGAATCTGAAAAACATTCCCTGCCTGATCATCCAAGGAGATTCAGATCCAGTGGTGTCAAAAGAAATTGCGAAAACCACCTCAGCCAAACTAAAGGAAC
>CAZKMG010000053.1:0-5666 GCA_964553465.1 uncultured Bacteroidaceae bacterium | reverse complement strand
AAGGAACTGGGATACCCGCATGAGCTGAAGATATTTCCAACCTACGGTCATGATTATCATTCGGAAGAATATATGAACGTGACGCTGGATTTTATTAAAAGATATGGAAAATGATGGCAGGGAATAAATGATTACATGTTCTCCGTGGTCATCTGATCTTCCTTTGTCATTGTCTGCGGTTGCTATTATTTATTATCATTAAGAATTTTAATACAGAGTCACCGAGAATGTAAAGAGTTAGGCTGGGTATTTACATAGAGTCCATATATTAAAATATCATCCCGAATATCGGGAAGTAGTTTTGTGCATGATCACTGGTAAGATTCTTTATTTATGCCCCAGTTGCACACTATTTAATTCCCCCTGCAGGTAGGTGATCACTGCTTCCTTGAGATCCTTCTCAGCCCTGGAAATATATGGCGATACCCTGGGTTCATACCCATCATACCCATATTCCTTCTCAGTGAGCAGGTAGCCCAGCCATCCATTGCTAAGGCCGAAATAAAATGTATATGGAAAAGGGCTTCGGTCTCTTATCTCATTAGATATCTCGCAAAATAACTCAATTGGAGCCCCCCAGATCGCAATATCCTCATTTATTTTCAGGAATCTTACGGGTAGCCTTATCATATGTTCACCCGAGGGTGTGGTACGGGTATAGGCTTTGAGGTCTTCTGTCCAACCCATATCCGGTCTTCTTGGAGTTTCAACAACGATCGAGCTTACATGCAATTTTACCGCATCGGTAGTATACAGGATCTTCTTGTTTGCTTCAAGAATTCTGTCTCCCAGCAATACCCGAAACTGTCCCAGGTGACCCGCCTGGGGACTGTCATATACACTGTATATCGGGGCAAGGTTTCCCAACGCACCATTGATGAAAAGGCAGGGCACTCCTGTTTTTTGTTCAACATAGTCAGCTACGATACCCGGGGCATCTCCGCTGATCCTGAGGTTCTTTGGACCCAGAACTGTTCCATGAATAGGATAATTGGCAATTAATGCCATCGGTGTGCCATCTGCATGATCGATCCGGATCATCCCGATCCTGCGGTCGGTGGCACCATCAGGATTCAAACCCAGGCTTGCCTGACCTTCAACATCTACAGCGCGCCTGTTGATATTTGCCTGGGAAAATCCCCATCCAACACCCAGTTTTGCAGGGGCCAGCTTTTGCCGTGCTTCCCTGATCCCATTAATTAGCTTTTGTGTAATCATATCCCGGTAAGCTACATCAAATTGATGCTTGTACCGGTCCCCGAGAAAGACTTCACCAAGGCCGGGAGGACCTACTTCCGGGGCAGAATGAGTATGGGTAACTGTCCAAAGGAAATTTATGGGTTCAATCCCAAGCTCGCTTTTCAGTAATGCCGCTACCCGATCATACTCTGAAGGGGAATATTCGCAGATCTCTGTTGAAACCAGGTAGAACTGCGTTGTTCCATCATCCATGGCAAGAATACGATGGTAAATCTGGTCATGAACCCCGGTTGATTTCCGGGCATTATACCCCAGTAACATCTGTGAATCAGCGGGTGTTATGTCAACCTTTACAACTGCTGCACGAAATTTCTGATCCTGCTTATTGCTTAAGTCATCCGGGGTTTTTGCATACAAGGATCCCCAGGATAAAAGAATAAAAAAAATGAAAATGATCCATTTCAATATAAACTTGTTCATGGTAAAACCTTTGATTATGGATATTCCTGTCCGTTTCATATTAATATAATTTACATTTCTGATTGACTAATTTACCTGTTTATTTCATAGATACAGGTGATTTCATTTCATTATTCATGTATTTAAGCACGGATTCCGTTAGTGCTTTTTCTGCCGACGGTGTAAAAGGAGATACTCTGGGTTCATAGCCTTCATGCTTGTATTCCTCTTCAGTAAGGAGGTATCCAAGATTCCCGTTCGTATAACCATAATAGAACGTGAACTGAAAAGGGGACCGGTCCCGGATTTCATTCGAGATCTCGCAGAATAATTCGAGGGGTGCACTCCATATTGCTATTTCCTCGTTGATTTTTAAAAAACGAACCGGGAGCTTGACCAGGTTTGCACCACTTCTGCTTTTAGCAGTATAATTTTTTAATTCCTTTGGCCATCCCATATCCTTTCTCGGTGTTTCAACCATGATACCACCCGTTGTGAGGATTACTTTATCAGTGGTGGTTGAGATCATCCGGTTCGCTTCGAGTATTTTATCTCCCAGGAGAATCCTGAATTCACCAAGATGCCCGGCTCTCGGGTTAGGGTAAACACTGTAGATGGGTGCCAGGTTGCCTGCAGCCCCATTGATAAAGAGCATTGGAACACCGGTTTTCTCCTCAACATAGGCTGAAACGATACCCGGAGCATCCCCGCTTATATCCAGGTTTGGAGGCCCCAGTACTGTTCCATGCATGGGGTAATTTGCAATGAGAACCAGGGGTGTTCCATCTTCTTTTTCGATCCGGAGCAAACCGATCCTGCGATCAACGGGGCCGTCGGGATTCAAACCCAGACTTGCCTTGCCATCCTCATCTATCGCACGCCGATTAATATTTGCCTGTGAAAAACCCCATCCAACACCAAGACGTGCCGTGACAAGATTTTTTCTGGCTTCAGCAATCCCCTGAATTAACTTTTCCTCAAAAAACTTTGTATACTCAATCGCGATAGGATGCTTGTACCTTTCCGGCAGGAAAATGACAGACAATCCTGGTGGTCCAACCTCGGGAGCCGAATGTGTATGGGTAACTGACCACCAGAAATCCATCCTCTTCATCGCAAATTGTTTCTGAAGGTCCGTTGCCATCTTGTCATAAAGTGAGGGCGATAATTTACAGACATCTGTTGATACCAGGCAGAACTGGGTTTTGCCGTCATCCAGGATAACGATTCTGTGGAATATCCTGTCATGTACACCAGTTGATTTCCTTTCCGGATAACCTGCAAGCATCTGTGGCTCTTCAGGTGTAATATCCACCTTAACAACTGCTGCACGGAAAATCTTTTTTTCGGGAGTTACTGATTTTTTATTATCCTGTCCAAAAGTGAGCTGGGTAAGTAAGATGATACTGATTGCTGCAATTAATTTATTGACTACCATTTCTTTATGTTAATTAGGTGTGATAGATAAAATTTATTGATTTAAACATCTAAAATTAATCTTTTTAAGGTCAATTATTATCAATAACAAATTATTCACCTTCTTGTTTATAATATTATTCTCAAATACTCTTTAATTATAAAGAGGTTGAAATCTGATTCCAACCTCTTAATTGTGATTCAACATTCTATTTGACTTATTTCTAAAAAATGAATGCATACTTATAACAACTCATGCACTTCATTGCTAATGAAATAATCTCTTAAATTATCCTTAATTCTAATAATTTAATAACGTATAACATAGGTCAATATCATGCTAACTTAGTCCCTTTTATTACTCCTTTCAAATACCCGACTGATTCAGCTAATCCAACGAGGGGATCTGTATTATCTTTCTCATATTCAATACTACACATCCCTTTATATTTAATTTTGCGCAGGGCTTTAATCAGGGATGGGAAATCAATGGCACCACGGCCAATTTCACAGTCTTTCGCTTCTGCATTATCTGTGGTAACATCCTTCATATGCATATCGTGCATACGATTGGCATATTTGACCGTTTCTGTTGCAGGATCAAGTCCAAGCATTTTTGTATATCCTATATCGTGACACATCCCAATGCGCACATCAAAATTTTTAACCTTTTCATAAACACTCTCAACCGAAGGATACATTTTATCGCCTGGTCCATGATTATGAATAGCATAATGAAAGTCATACTTCTTGACTAATTTATCAAGATAAGGAAGTAATTCAAAGCTTGGAACCCCAACGACCAACTTTACCCCTACCCGTTTGGCATATTCAAATGCCTCATCAGCCTCAGCCTCCGATTTCATACTAATGGGTCCGACAGCATACCCCACTACTCCTTTTGCCTTACACTTACTATGAAATTCGGCAATCTGAGCTGGCGTACTATCTAATGGTAAATGGAAATTCTTTATGCAAAGATAATGCATGTCAACCCGCTCCATCATGTCGAGAGAAGGTTCAAGTTTAAACTTAAAAAATGTCCAGCCAGCAACAGCTACTTTAAAAAGGTCTTCTTTTTCAGGAGCTTGTTTAGTTTCCATACCGAACAGATTGTTTCCAGGTAATGTGGATGTTACACCCAGGGCCAGGAATCCTGTACCGGCTTTTTTAAAAAATTGTCTTCTTGAATTTTTCATCCGTAAATAATTTATTATTAATGGTCGGATGGAACTCGCATGTAAGATTTTCATCCATATTTGTGTTTAACGAACATGCTCGTTTCATTATAATAAATTTTAATTTTCAATGATCTAATGTGCCCCAAATAATTACTGAATTAATTCATTCAGGTTTCTTTCGAATAAAATAGGTAGGGTTCATTTAACTTAAGTTAAATATCAGTTTTCATTAATTATTAAGGAAAATTATACAACTAATATGTTTCGAAGGTATTAATTTTTCGATTAATTCTGGAACTTAAATATTGAATTTTTTAAAATTCAATCAATTATTCTTTAAATCCGTCAATGTATCTTCCGGGTAAACCCTTTCGGGCCATAGCTTCGTCTTGAATTAATTAATTTTCCAGTATAAGCCAATGATAAAAAGATTATTAGACCCAGGAAACTATTGAAATAATTTGAGCATATCATCCATAGCTTTCTTTTCATCAGTAAGAAGTACCTTGAATTTAGCTTTTTTATCCCTGGCATAATTATCTTTTACTTTTAAATAGTACTTATCTAAACTAGTTGATTTAATTGGATTGCCATCCGAATATTCGGGATTAATAAGTGTTAAAGGTGTGGGTGCCAGATAAGATTCAAGATCAGGTAAATCATAATAATTCACCGCACCCGGTACCGCAGACATCATGATATTGGGCATGTAATATCTTGTTTCAACAAGGTCAAGATATGACAGGTATGGGTTAAGCAGTACTATCTGGTGGAACGAATTTCTGAAAATTGCAAAATGGAGAAATGCAGAGCACATCTCTCCTTCTACCACTGCAGAAATGTTGTCTTTAAGTATATCATCCCTTTCCTGCAAATGTTTCCAGAGCAGCTCAAGTCCTTCTACCTGGATTCCTGGGACATTCCTGCCTATTAAAATGGTGCCGAACATATAATTATACAAGACTCCTTTTATAGTAACTCCACGATAGTTGGGATCTCCCAACTCACCAATTCCAGGTAAATCAGGCGATATCAAAGCATATCCATGATCCAGCAAAGTTAATACTGCTTTTGAATTCAATATATCTTCTTTACCTCCAGGACTCAGATATAAAACAACAGGTAATTTTTCCCTTGTGTTTTTCCGGATAAAATAAAAAGGCAAAACATAGGTGTTTGAAAAGGTTTTGATAAAATATTTTTCAATTTCATACCCATCCTTTTCAATCTTACCAGTATAAACAACAGATTTAATTGAATCATTGAAATTAATCCCTGCAATCTGTTTCACTTTTTGAGGTAAGTCAGATAATCTTATTGGTTGTTCACTCTGTTTCTTAATGTATTCCAGATTTAAATCAAATACAGTTTTACCTTTCAAAGAAGTTCCAACCTGCCCGGTTTCTGTAA
>CAZKMG010000052.1:0-14899 GCA_964553465.1 uncultured Bacteroidaceae bacterium | reverse complement strand
TCATTATAAATACCTGTTCGACCAGGTCCTCGCCATTCATAAAGCTGGCTGTATGAAATAGACAGTGAGGTTGCACAGCATAAAAGTGATATAAGTAATTTGGTATAAAATGATTTCATAACTTTCATATAATTTGATGATTAAGGATTAAAACATTCACTTGAATACTCTATTTTTCTAATATAATAAAAAATTGTAATTTATAAATTGCAATACTATTTTTAACAAAAATTTACTTCAAATACCCTAAGGAAAAGCTAATGATAAAAAATTAAAATAGATTATTTTAAAATAATATTACAGTAATATAGGTCTAATATTTTTCCATATTAATGATTATTCTTCTAAAATGTGATAACAGATACATACTCTAACAATCCAAATTAGACGACAATTTTATTGCGTCTGATGCTACAATATCCGTAAGTCTTTTGCTAACTATTGCTTTGCACTCCCTATTCATTCAATATCTTTAAAATTCTTTCTCTGTGCTTCTCAATACTTGGTTTCTAGAACCCTATTGAGCAAGAACTCTTTTGTTTTTTTGTTTGTGTTTCGAAGATTAATTTATTGGTTTGATTGTTTCAAGCGTCACTGGTCCCAATAACCCTGATTCGATTAAAGGCACTTCAGACCAGGAAGCTTGAATAAAAAATCCGTTTTTAACAACTGTTGAGGTTATATTTGTATGGGTGTATTTATCCCCGGTGAGTGCATCCCCGACAATCCGGTTTGACCAGGTATTGGCAATTTCAATAACCAGCTTATTGGGCCCGGGTTTTAAAACTTCCGTTACATCAAACCGGTAAGGCTTGGCCCATGTTATGCCAAGAGGTTGGTCATTCAACCATGCTTCGCCAACATTGGACAAGTCTCCCAGATTAAGATATACTTTCGGATTTTCCAGTGAGTTTGAATGGATGTTGTACACAAATGATTTTTCATAACGGGCAATGCCAGAGAAATACTTTATGCCCTTATTTTCAGATTCTGTCCACGATATTAATTTGGGGAAGATTGCTCTTTCCGGTGCTCCCCATCCCTTTGGAAAGAATACTTCCCATGCACCTTCCAGTATTTGTTCTTTGACGATGTTATTAACTATTATTGTTTTTTCATGATCGATCAGTTCGACAACCCCATCCTCCAAAAAACATATTCCATCAGACGTGAAAGACAGCAGTGGAGGATATTGTCCGTAATTTGTTGCATGTGTGAACTGAGGGTTGGAATTACCGTGTTTAAATGCAATAAATATGCTTCCATAAGGAGCCAGGGTAACCGGAATGCTTATGTATATTTCATTCTGGTCATAAATTGTAACCGGGACGATCTCTCCAGAAACAGGATCCCATATTTCAGGAATTTTGTTTTGTTGACGGAAACTTATATCTCTTGAAATCCATTCTGTTGTCGTATTTCTGATAAAATAAAAATCCAGATCATCTTTAGCATAGTGTATGTAATCAAGCGTATAAAACTCTTTTCCGCGATAACTAAAATCAGGGGCAATATTCAGACTCTCAAGCATTGATGAAGCTTCGATTCCTGAATAAAGCTTTGCTCCTTTTCTTTGTAGTCCAACTGCATTATAATCTACCCAAAATTTGTCAAGCAATTTGTCCATATCCGGCATACCGGGTTGAATTTTGCGCGCTGCTATTCTCTCAGGCTTTACGCCAATGATTATGGCTCCCTGTCTGGCTAACTCATCCAGCTTTAATAAAACTTCAGGGTTTATCTCTGACTCATCGGTTACAACGAGCAAACTAAATTGTGCCCCGGTTGAGGGCAAAACCAGTTTCCCGTCTTTTACAATAAATTCTTTCAAAATCTCAGTATTAGTGATCTCATAATCATATCCTGGACCAGGAGAAAACCGACTGTTTTTATGACCTCCATAATTTGGGATCGAATCTCCATAATAATAAAGGATATCAGCCACAAAATCGGCTTCCTGAAGAATGAAGGAAATTCGGGATAAGTATTCGTTAAATGGTTTTATTTTGGGCCACCAAACCCTTTTATTGTTATAATGAGTACCTGCATGATATGCAATACCAGGAAAGCCTGTTCCGACAGGATTATGCGCAGAACCATGTACAACAACTTTATTCATACCTTCACAAAATGCCCGGTCTCCCAAAGGCTTCATTTCGAAAGGGCCTTCCTGCCAATGCTGGAATGTAGTAAAAGCTTCCATCTCAACAATGCCAAGGTTATATATATGAGATGCTGACGATACTTCTTTGACTACCCTGGAAATATCAATCCCTTTTTCATTAAACCGGCTGTGGTTAATCCAGAATTCACCCTTGGGAATATCCAGTGCTCCCAGTGCCTTTAATGGTTCAACCGGAACATTGTGCAGGGGAAGGCCAGGCCCTCCAGCCTCGCAATTGTTTTTCAAACCATGTTGATTACATATTTCTTTAGACTTTTTATAAAAATTATTAATCATCAACTCTGATATTGTCTTTTGAAGGTCAGCTTTAAAATGCGCTGTAAGCTCCGGTGAGAAAAAATTATCGAGAAAAAGGGCAGGAAGAAATTTTTCAACCGGATAGCCGTTGGCCTGCTTAAATACTTCTGGCAAAGTTGTTGTCCAGGTAAGTGCCTTAGCTTCATAACTGGCCATATACAGGCTTTTAAGGGAAGTATTCCTTAAATCGCCCAGTATTGATTCCAGTTTTTTGATAATATACATAAAATGAAATTCTGTAGCCCCGGCATCAAAATGATCCATGATGGGCCCGGCAGAATACTTAGATGGCAGCACAAGATTTTCTCCGGAATTTGAGCATACATATCTCAGGATATTCCAGCCTCCTGCTGGAGCATTCCAGTTCAACACTTCGGTTTCCGGGTTAAAAAAAGGTGAAACATTGATTACCTGGCTAGTGTCAAGAAAAGTTTTTTCAACTCCGGCAGGTACTGCCAGAACAGCTACCTCTTTATAAAAAACCGGTTTACCATCACTCTTGTATTGAATAAGCCGTTGTTTTCCCCAGGCATCATTTTTTGAAATATCAGGGAAGGGCAACTTAATTTTCAGTTCCTTTCCCCCGCTAATCTTTTTTTGAGCATAATAGATCGATTTTGCAGCATATTTCGGAGGTATCCAGCTTCCCCCGGCATTCCAGGAACTGGAAGTATTTAGACCTACTTCCATGCCCAGCTTCCCGGCTTCATCGATGGCACATTTTAATATCTTTAAAGATTCATCACTTAGATAAGCAGGCCCTGCTTTAATAAGGATAGTATCCCTCGAACCGATCTCAAAAATTGTCAAACCGGATATGCCTGCCTTTTTAAAGGATATTAATTCCTCCTTTAGACTGAGCGTATCCACATTACCCCCCAGAAGCCAGTAGGTAACAATTGGGAGAGAAGCTGGAGGTGGATTCTGAAATCCTTCCTGAAAGGTTTTATATACCGAATTTTCCTGTCCTGTTACACTTGTATCCAATATGTGAAAGAAAAAGAAACATACGGAAAAGAAAAGCAATATTTTTTTCATTTTTTTGAGATTATTTTGAAATCATTTTTATTAAATCCTGATAAAAATATTTTTTTAAGCATGTATTATAGCAGGATCCATATCAGAAGAACAATTCCAAAAGAGATTGTTAATTTTCTGGTTTCTCCTTCATATAGAATGGCTAACCAGCCAAATAATTGCCCTGATATTTCCCGTATATTGACAAATCTATAAAAAAGATATACAAAAATTGAATTCATTCCGATCACCCTGAAGAAAAAGGGCCATTTTGATTTGTCCCATACATCAATAATCAGGTAGAACAGGGCAAACAATAGAAAACTTATTCTTTCCCGCTTACAGCATTGAGCCCGAATGATTTTAATATGCTGACTGCATCTGTAAGCTGGTAGTCATCAGGAGTCTCTACGGCAGGTAAAGTGTTTTCCATTTCAAGGGCCATATATTTAGAAGACGAGAAATTATAGTAGGGAAGCAGCTTTACCTTTTTTATATGTTTCAGAGTAGCAAGAAATCGCCCTATAGGTTCTATCTGGTCGTCATTTATTGTAGGAATTAATGGAATTCTAATCTCTACAGGCTTTCCCTTTTTATCGATATATTCAAGGTTTTCAAATATAGTTTTATTCGTTTGCCCCGTGTATTGGATATGTTTTTTGTCGTCATAATATTTAAGGTCATAAAGGAAGACATCTGTATAGTCAATTATCTTGTCAATGTCTTTACGTTTTGCAAAACCACAGGTATCAACAGCGGTATGTATTCCCTCTGCTTTCAATAATTTCAGCAGCTCCATACAGAAATCTGCCTGCAGCAAGGGTTCTCCTCCGGAAAGCGTAACTCCCCCTCCGCTGCTTTTGTAAAAAATTCCATCCTCCATTAGGAACGTCAAAGCCTCTTCCGGGCTTATCTCTTTACCATAAAATGTCAGGGCATCTCCAAGACAAACATTTTCACATTTGCCGCAATAAACACACTTATTTCTGTCATAGACATGTTTGCCGCCGGAAAAACGGTGGGCACTGCATACGGAAACACATTCACCGCATCCGATACATTTTTCCTTCAAATATGCAACTTGCGGTTCTGGAGAAATGGCTTCGGGATTATGACACCATTTACATTTGAGGGGACAACCTTTTAGAAAAAGCGTTGTTCTGATTCCATCGCCATCGTGTATTTCAAACCTCTTTATTGCAACAATCCTACCCTTTGTCATATCACACCTCACATACTTTGTGTTTGTTTGATAAATTCGTATTGTTGCACAGGTGTCAAATTCACAAAGTACTCGTTCCAGCCGCAAAGTCGCACCTGTAAATTTTGATATTTTTGAGGATTTCTTTGTGCTTCCAGAAGACTTTCAGCGTTGAGAATATTGCCCTGCAGAGCGATGCCACCATTAGCAAAATAAGTTCTGTACATTGCGTTCATTGCCTTTATTCCTGCCTCTCCTTGTACGGCAGATGGATGTAAAATATAATCCAGAGGTTCACTTCCGAGAAGGCAATCATGATCTAGTTTCAGAATGCTCTGCATGAGAGCAGTTACACCGTTACGCTGCATGCCGCTTACAGCACAAAGATTTTTTGATACAGGCTCATGAGCATTCCGACCGTCAGGTGTAGCGCCGGTCTTTTCTCCTTGTAATACAGAAATATGAATGGAATCACAGCCAAACCGGTATACTCCTCCCTTTGCGTTTTTTCTACCCACAATTCTATCCGCCAGATGGTTAAAAATATCACACATCAGATTATCCGGTTCTTCCATATTATTACCATATTTATTTCTGTCATGCTTTATTATTAATTGGATTTTTTCATAACCTTTCCAATCGTTCTGAAGAGCTTCCTGCAATTCGCGGAAAGTTAAAAGATTCTCATCAAAAACCTGCTTTTTCACAGCCAATATGGAATCAACAGTTGTAGCAAGACCGTAACATTTAATCGTTGTGTTATTGTACTGCATGCCGCCTGCGAAATAATCCTTCCCTCTTTCCATGCAGGATTGGACTGTACCGGAAAGCACGGGCGAGGGATTGATTTGCATAGCAAGTTTTGTTTGCTTGTCGATGTTGTCTATAAAAAAATCGACGAGATAATCCAGATGTTCATAGAAAGTCTTACAGAAGTCCTGAAAAGTGTTGAATTCCTTAGGAGTTTCAATGCCAAATACTTCTCCTGTCAGTAAATCCTTTCCACCGGATATGGCAAACTCGACGGCTTTTGTAATATTTATAAAAGCATTGCAGATCATCGCATCTTCTTTTCCCATAAGTACCGGTTCATAGCACCCAATAGGTACATATGCTGCGGAAACCTCGCGCGGTATTCCGATTTTTTCATAGCCTCTGTATACTGCCTCGTCATTGATGATAACGATACTGCTCTGCCCTTTCCGAATCAGGCTCAAAACTTTTTCCATAAGCTGGTCGGAAATATCTGAATGATAGCGAAATTGAATCTTTGGATTGAGATTGCCCAGTTCACCGTAAATATCGAGAATTAGCAAGGTCAACTCATTAGATTCGCCTGTGACATCAGGATTTGTGCCACAAAGCGTGAGTGGCTGGGCAGCAAAGCGCATTGCTGCATTGAATTTATTAAAAAAGTAACGAAACATCTCCTTAATATCTTCAACGGAGTATCTTCCGCTCTCGATGTCGGCTTTATAGTAGGGATAATAAATATGGTCGATGATCCCTAAGGAACGCCCCTTTTCAACACCGATTTCCATGATTGTTAGAAAAAGATAAGCAGTTTCCATTACATGATACAAGGTTTTGGGTGGATGATGCATCAGGTGCTGGAGACAATTTGAATATTCTGGTATATCATAACATAATGATTCTTCATGGAGGCGCCGGATATAATTTAAAATGGCACGGTAACTTATAATAACAGAGTCGTAAAAGGCCTCATGCTCCTTTGAAGGCTCTTCTGCAGCAGCTTTTTCGGCCTTAATATTCTCCGCCCTTTTCAGTAAGCCGGGGAATCCCAGCCGCAGCAACTCACTCCAGTCGGGAAGAGTATGCCAGTAATCAGCCCATGCAGTACCTATTCCAATATGTTCGGCCTGCTTATTGCGCCGGTATTCATCCGGTATTTCACGCTCTTGTACTTCTTCGTTGAATCTGGTGTAAAAATTGGTCGTAAAAAGATCCGGGCCGGCAGATTTTTCATGGTTAAAATCTGTGTTCGTTGTATCTTCAAAAAAGCGATCCTGGCCGGCAGATCTTTCATAGCTAACACCTATGTTTATTTTGTCTGCAAAAATGTTATATGGGTTGATCTCAATCTGCGCGTTTGTTAAAAGATAATTAAAAGCCTCCGCCCGTAACAGGGGCATCGGCAGGTCAATGTGTTTATCCACAAATACTTTCAGGTTCCCTGACAGCGTATCAGCGTCCTGCCCGCTTCTTATGTTCCAGTGGGGGCATTCGTACTCATTATCCAGATATTTTTTATTTTTATAAAATCCGCTGATCATCATATTCCACTATTTTTATTCAATTAGAGATATTAACCAGAGCGTGTGTATTACCCTCTGTATGTCTTCAAACCCAAGTGCCTCCAAGGAAGTTCGCAATACAAGTTATGATCATATAAAGATATTTTATATTTTCTCATAATCCAATTCCGGTTTTCTGAATATCACCAATGCAAAGGTACACGATGTTAAAATCCCGGATGTCATTCCAAATGAAGAAGGAAGTTTTTATTTGGTTGATAAGAGATATTCGGACTTTTTAGGGTTACACAAAGATCATAATCAGGGATCATTTATAGAAACAACAGCAAAGGGAAATAGACGATCTTAAAGAATGTGTTCCGAAAAAGCAGATAAACAATTAATAATCGTTAGGGATTAAGTGCCTATTATGGATCTTACATAATTATTTAATCCCACATGCTAAATTTGGTCAATATGTCTGGCTTTTGTATATTACGTTACAATTGCGCATAGCTTCTTTTTTAGTGGATTACGAATATGCATTCACATGAATTGCAGCCTTCCATCAGAAAAACAAAAATTCAAACACATGAAAAATCTTTTATTTTATTTCAGCATTACGGTTTTTTTACTATTAACAGCCTGTTCAGAAAAGAATAATACATTCGTTGTGCAATTTGATGGCCCTTCAACTGAAAAGAAATGGGCTATTCAGGAGCTAAATTCCGAGTTGTCGTCGGATTGGTCCTCATTTGATTTTTTGACTCTTGAGTTAAAATCTTCCACCACTCAGCGTTTTGAGCTAAAACTTTACGATGTGGAAGGAATGCGCAGAATCCGTGTTCATCCGTTTCAGGGTGCATGGGTGCGAGCTTCAATCCCACTTTTTCGTTTTAAAAAAATGAACACTGAAGGTACGACTTTGTCTTCCACATTCCAGGCAGGTCTTCCAGGTTGCTGGATTAATTTCCACCAGGGTCCTTTTGGATCTATAAACCATATTGATTCACTGGGCGTTGCTATGGTAGCTCCAATTGGTTCTCCAATTCTCGAGATCCGCAATGTAAAGCTCACTATGACTGCCCAGGATACTATTTTTGAACCTTTACCATTAGTCGATGAGTTTGGTCAGTGGATACCTGCTGAATGGCCTGGTAAAGCCAAATCACTGGACGAGCTTAAAACTGCATGGAGCGAGGAAGAAAAAGCGTTGCAAACAGATAATCTCAATCTTACAAAATATGGTGGTTTCTTAGATAAAAAAACTAAAGCAACAGGTTTTTTCAGGGTAGAGAAGATCGATGACAAATGGTGGTTTATTGACCCTGAAGGTTACTTATTCTATTCAATCGGAAGTACCGGAATACTGCCCAATGTTGCTATCTCCCGCATCGAAGGACGGAAATATATATTTACGGCATTACCCCCTGCTGCAGAACTTGCTGTTCCAAATCAATCCCCAAGAAGGGGCCCGGGCTATTCTTTTTATACGTGGAACCTATATCGCCGTTTTGGTTCTGACTGGTATCAGAAATGGATGGACCTTACCGTCCGGCGTATGGATAACTGGGGTCTTAATACCATTGCAAACTGGTCGGATGCCACCCTGGGAGGGAGTCATCGCAAGGCTTATGTAGCTACTATTAGTGGGTGGGAGACTAATCCAAAAACAATGGGGATGCCGGATGTATATGCTCCTGATTATATTGCAAAGGTTGATGCAGCAGCAGCCCGGCAATGTGAATACCGAAAAGAAGATCCTTATCTGCTGGGATATTTCATTGGTAATGAACCCGTCTGGCCAGGCAGGGAGTCAGAACTTGTGGAAATTATTCTCGCCGGCGAAGCCACATCCATGCAGGCTGAGTTGAAAAAATTTCTTGCAGGTGGTGACACTCCTGAGCGTCGCAAAGTTTTTGTTTACGATACGTATTCAAAATTTATCAGCGTTGTCGATGCCGCTATCAAGAAATATGATCCAAATCACCTGAATCTTGGATTACGTTTTGGGGGTTCTGCCCCAGTAGAGATCATTAAGGCATCAAAGAATTATTTTGATGTATTCAGTATCAACATATATGGTTATGTGTGTAACCCTAAAGAGATACAGAGAATTTATGATCTAACCGGGCTGCCGATCATCATCGGGGAATTCCATTTCGGGACACCCGGCCGTGGACTTGCTCCGGGTCTGGCTCAAACGAAGAACCAGGAAGAGAGGGGTGTTGCTTATCGCTATTATGTCGAAAATGCTGCAGCTCACCCTGCAGTGATAGGCACGCATTGGTTTCAATGGTTGGACCAACCTTCAACCGGACGTAATGACGGTGAAAATTATAATATTGGAATGGTTGATGTTACCGATCGTCCTTACAAAGAGTTTATTGAGGCTGTAAAGGAAACCCATAAAAGGCTTATGGATGTGCATTCTGGTAAAGAATCGCCTGTTAACAGGCAAGCAGATATTCAGTGAAAATATAATTATTGACTTACTTAATGCAACTTTTTTATCTTTTTTTTGTTTATAAGGTTAAATGAAAAAAATATTTTCTATAATATTTACATTACTGATTATCCTTTCGGGTTTGCAAATAACTGTTGCCAATCATTTCTGTGGTGGCAACAAGGTAGCCTATAAAGTATCGATTTCAGGTGAATTAGCTACTTGCGGAATGGAAGGTTATGCAGACAAATGTCCTTTACCTGGAAATCATTTTAACACCCATTGCTGTGACGATATAGTTTCAGTGTATTCAACAGATGATATTTACACACCAACCTATTCTGAACCCACAAATATTGAACAAACTATCTTACAGATATTTTTTATCCCTGTAAGTTTTTCATTTAATCCTTCCTTGACATCCAATTCTTTTTTTACAAGTGTCAGTCCACCAGACAATTTGCCACTCAGCGCTGTAAGCCTGGCCGACATTTGTGTTTTCCGTATTTGATTTTGCCCTCCCTTTTTATAGTAGAATAGTTGGGTATCCCCCTCTGCTACATCAATATTAATTTTCTTTATTTCAGTTAATTACATTAAATATTTTAATAATGAAAACACTAAATTTCATTTTCACTGTTCTATTTTCATTGGGATTGGGTATGAATTCCTTTGCCCAAACACACGACCAATCTAACACGGTAGTAACAAAAACAGAAACTATAAAAGTCTGGGGTAATTGTAATATGTGTAAAGCTCGTATCGAGAAAGCTGCCAAAGTTGAAGGTGTAAGCAAATCCAAATGGGATAAAGAAACTAAAATCCTCAAATTGGTATATGATCCTTCAAAAGCAAATAGCGATGATATTCAAAAAAAGATTGCAGCTGTTGGTCATGATACCGAAAAATTCACGGCTGATGACAATGCATACAAAAGTCTCCCCGCTTGTTGTCATTATGATAGGAAGAAATAAGCATTAAATAAATCACTTAATTACAAACATATATTTAAAAGATTATATATACATGTTAAATCTAAAAGAATAATACAATGAAAACTAAACAAATTTTATTAGGAATTGGCATAACAAGTATGCTTATTCTTGGTGCTTGCGCAAGTAATACGCAAAAAGATACAAAACAAACTGCAACTGAAATTCCTGAAGGGATTTACTACACCTGTACCATGCACCCCGATGTACATAGTGATAAACCTGGCAATTGCCCGATTTGTGGGATGGAACTGGTAAAAAAGGAAAATGCTATGACCGATTCTACCATGACAGAACATTCGATGGAAGGCATGTCGCATAATTGATAGAAGGCACATCATGAACGACTTTCATTCAGAGAAAAAAGAATGTAGGTTAGATTGTCGGGTCTTTAAAGATTCAGCCAATAGTCTATTAATAAGATTGTCAGATAATTAATAAATCTGGAGGATTAATTTTTTTGTATTAAAGAAAAGAATCTCAAAATATTATGCTGAATAAAATTATTCATTTCTTTTTAGAGAACAAGCTGGTCACCTTCCTTTTGCTGATCATTCTTATTAGTTGGGGGATCGTAAATTCACCGTTTGGTTGGAATACAAGTATCCTTCCTTCCGATCCGGTACCAGTAGATGCTATTCCCGATATTGGAGAAAACCAGCAAATCGTATATACCGAGTGGCCAGGAAGATCGCCTCAGGATATTGAAGACCAGATATCATATCCGCTGACCACCTCCCTGCTGGGTATTCCTGGAGTAAAAACTATTCGCAGCAATTCCATTTTTGGTTTATCCAGTATCTACATTATTTTCAATGAAAATATTGAATTTTACTGGAGCCGTACCCGTATTCTGGAGAAATTGAATTCCCTGCCTTCAGGGACACTACCTGCCGAAGTTACCCCTTCACTTGGGCCGGATGCAACAGCACTGGGCCAGGTATACTGGTATACTCTGGAGGGACGCGATCCAAAAACCGGAAGACCAACAGGGGGATGGGATCCGCAGGAACTCCGTACCATTCAGGATTTTTACGTTCGATATTCACTCACCTCCGTTACAGGAGTAGCTGAAGTTGCCTCCATAGGCGGTTTTGTTAAAGAATACCAGGTTGATATTGACCCTAACGCAATGAAGGCCTATGGAGTTAATGTGATGGAGATTATGAATGCTGTCAAAAACAGCAACCTTGATATTGGGGCGAGGACCATTGAATTTAACAGAGTAGAATATTTGGTCAGGGTACTTGGATACATTAAAAGTCTGGAAGACCTTGAACAAAGTGTTGTGGCCGTTCATAACAATGTACCCATAAGGTTAAAGGATGTGGCAAAAATTAGCTTTGGTCCGGCAACCCGCCGCGGAGGACTCGATAAGGGTGGTGCTGAAGCCGTTGGAGGTGTGGTAGTTGCCCGTTACGGGGCAAATCCTCTGAAAGCTATCGACAATGTAAAGGCTAAAATTTCTGAGATAGCACAAGGCCTGCCCTCAAAAACGCTGGATGATGGTACTGTATCTCAGGTTACGATTGTTCCTTTTTACGACCGGACCGGATTAATCAAAGAGACTTTGGGGACATTGGAGGAAGCCTTGTCACTCGAGGTATTGATCAGTATTTTGGTAGTTATTGTGTTGGTTTTGAATTTGCGTGCTTCATTCCTGATCTCAAGCCTGCTTCCCATTGGAGTATTAATGACCTTTATTGCCATGCGACGGTTTGGGGTGGATGCTAACATCGTTGCGTTATCAGGTATTGCCATCGCTATCGGGGTTATGGTTGATGTCGGGATTGTATTTACCGAGAATATTATCAGGCATCTCGACATGAAGGAGAACATCGGGGTGCATGGGAAAAGACTATTGACCGTAATCTACGATGGTACCGTTGAGGTGGCCAGTGCAGTAATTACTGCTTTAGCCACAACCATTGTCAGTTTTCTTCCTGTTTTTGCCATGCAGGCAGCTGAGGGTAAATTATTTCGTCCATTGGCTTTTACTAAAACATTTGCAATGATATCGGCATTATTTATCGGTATCGTTTTCATTCCCACTCTGGCAAACATGATTTTTTCAATCAGGTTTGATAAAAAGAAGATTAAAATTGTATTTAATTCAATTTTAGCAGTTGCAGGGATTGTTTTAGTCATATTAACCGGAAACCTGATTGCTTTAGTTTTGGTGGCCGTTGGTATCAACAATGTTTTGGAAGAACGCTGGTCTCTTGAAAAAAGAAGGTATGTCAATCTGATAAATATAGCTTTGACACTTACAGTTGTTCTTTATTTTCTGACCAGGGTTTGGATGCCATTGGGTGCCCAAAACAGTTTTCTTACTAATTTCTTGTTTTTAATTGTTCTGGTAGGTATTATCCTTGGTATTTTAATGACCATAGTACATTTCTACCCCCGTATCTTAAAATGGTGCCTCTTCCATAAATGGCAATTTCTATCCATTCCAATTATAGTAGTATTGTTTGGTATCATGGCCTGGCTGGGCGTCAATAAGATGTTTGCTTTCATGCCCGATGTGATAAAAAATACCAGTTTTTGGAAAGCTGCTGATGCACGCTTCCCGGGGGTTGGAAAAGAATTCATGCCGGCCCTGGATGAAGGTTCATTTTTGCTTATGCCAACCACCATGCCTCATTCTGGTATCGCTGAGAATCTTGAAGTTATCGAACTGCTGGATAAAAGACTGAATTCAATTCCTGAAGTAGAAAGTGTTGTGGGCAAATGGGGACGCGTAAATTCCGCCCTTGACCCCGCCCCAACCTCAATGTATGAAAATGTGATCAATTATAAACCAGAGTACATTCTAAACGAAGCAGGACATCGCATGCGTTTTAAAGTGGATAAGGATAATGCTTTTATATTAACAGATGGTAGTATTTACAATCCGAAAACTGATGGATTCAGGCTAATTGAACCAACTAAGCTGATCGGTGATAAAAATGGAGAGTATTTCCGGCAATGGCGCGAGAACATTAACTCTCCAGATGACATATGGAGTGAAATAATCAAACAGGCTACCATTCCCGGTTTAACATCGGCTCCAAAATTACAGCCTATCCAAACACGCCTCGTGATGCTTCAAACAGGCATGAGGGCACCAATGGGCATAAAAATTTTTGGTCCGGACCTGGAAACTATCGAAAAAGTGGGTTATGAAATCGAACGTAACTTAAAGCAAGTTGAAGGGGTTGAGCCAATGTCAGTCTTCGCTGACCGGGTAGTAGGTAAACCTTACCTCGAAATGGAAATTAACCGAAAGGCAATTGCACGTTTTGGGTTAACTGTTCAGAGCCTTCAATCCGTTTTAAGTAGTGCAATTGGAGGAATGCAATTAACATCCACCGTTGAAGGACGTGAACGATTTCCCGTGCGTTTGCGTTATGCAAGGGAATTCAGGGATAATCCGGAGGATTTGAAAAAAATTCTAATTCCAACACCTGCAGGCATACAAATACCGCTGGGAGAGTTGGTTACTATTCAATATACCCGTGGACCACAGATGATTAAAAGTGAAAATACCTTTCTGGTTGGATATGTCATCTTTGACAAAAAACCTGAATATGCTGAAGTGGATGTAGTTGAAAATGCTCAAGCTTACCTCAATAATAAAATTAAATCCGGTGATTTCGTTTTACCAGCAGGAATAAGTTATATTTTTACTGGAAACTACGAAAATCAAATCAGGGCAACCAAGCGATTGTTAATAGTGGTACCCATATCACTTATTTTGATTTTCCTGATCCTCTATTTCCAGTTTAACTCTGTCACTGTTTCCCTGATGACCTTTTCCGGTATACTGGTAGCCTTCTCCGGTGGTTTTATGATGATCTGGTTATATGGTCAGCCCTGGTTTCTCAACTTCAATGTATCCGGAGTGAATATCCATGAGTTATTCCAGATGGGCACTATTAATCTGAGCGTAGCGGTTTGGGTCGGATTTATTGCCCTGTTTGGCATTGCCACAGACGATGGAGTAATTATGGGGACTTATATCCACCAGGTTTTTGCAGAACGAAAACCGGCAACAATCCACGCAATACGCGAGGCGGTTGCTGTTGCTGGCTTAAAGAGGGTACGCCCGGCCATGATGACCGCTTCCTGTGCTATTATTGCGCTGCTACCAATTCTTTCCTCAACCGGAAAAGGATCGGATATTATGGTTCCCATGGCAATTCCATCTTTTGGTGGAATGATCATCCAGGTGATGACTATGTTTGTAGTACCTGTGCTTTACAGTATGTGGCAGGAAGGAAAAATAAAAAGAGAATTGAAAAAACAAAATGTCCAGAACCATGAAGAAATATAATATTGTAATAGCAATCCTGTTTTTGTTCGTTTCTTCCCTTGTTTCAGCACAAGACGATTTGAATGGGTATTTGCAAACCGCTGCGGAACACAACCCCGGGTTAAAAGTGCGGTTCAACGAGTATATGGCTGCTCTGGAAGTTGCCCCGCAGGTAAAATCTTTACCCGATCCACAGCTGGCTTTCGGAT
>CAZKMG010000051.1:0-14953 GCA_964553465.1 uncultured Bacteroidaceae bacterium | reverse complement strand
CGAGGTGATGATGAAAAAACTGAATTATTTGCTGGACTTTATCCACAACACAATCCCGGGATCAAATGGCCGGGTATTTGTTGATTCAGCACCTGTGCTGGAACATGCCCTTGCAAGACGAAGCGGGTTGGGATGGATTGGCAGAAACTCCCTTCTTATAAGCAAAAAATATGGTTCTTTTGTTTTTATAGGAGAAGTGATTGTAAATATTGATCTTGACTATGACTATCCGGTTAAAGATCTGTGCGGGACCTGCCAGAGGTGTATTATCTCATGTCCAACCGGGGCAATAATGGAAGGGAGAGTAGTAGATGCAGGAAAATGTATTTCTTTTCAGACCATCGAAAATAAAAATGATACGATACCACCCGGATTAAAGGCTGATTTTCAACAACGTGTGTTCGGTTGCGATATTTGCCAGGATGTTTGTCCATGGAATAAGAAGGTAAAAGCCCATCATGTTGAAGAATTCCTTCCTCATCCTGATGTATTATCCATGACAAAAGTGGAATGGTTCTCACTCGACAGGGACAGATTTAATGAACTTTTTAAAGATTCTGTGTTAAAGAGGTTAAAATATGAAGGATTATGCAGAAACCTTGAATTCCTGAAGTGAATCAATCATCCATACTATGGCTTTAATTAAGCAGTCATGATATACCAGCTGATGATAGATACGAATCGAACCTGATCAATAAAAAATTACCGGCTTTCGATGATGGTTAAAATTACTCTTCTTTCCTGTCTTGGTCCATCAAATTCACATAGGAAAATATTTTGCCAGGTGGAAAGTCCTAATTTCCCATCAATAACAGGAATGGTTTCCTGAGGGCCGACCAGTCCCGCTTTTAAATGTGAATCTGCATTATCATCCTGGGCATCATGTTGCCAGATCCCATGAGGAATAATCTTTTTTAACAGGTTAATAATGTCATTCTGAACTGATTGATCCCAGTTTTCCTGTATCATGATGGCTGCAGTGGCACCTTGCACATAAACATTCATCAGACCTTCATTTATCCTGCTTTCACTTACAAAGGATTCTGCATGATTTGTTATGTCGTATAATCCCTCATGCCTGTCGGTTTTAATATATATTACTTTCTGCATTTTTTGTTAACTTTATATTTTATTAGTCAAATGTAAGAAATTGGTGATTTCTTTGTAAAAACATATATGAAGAACGAGTCATATTTATGGCAGGCCACGGATAAAAAAAAGATCTTTGCCCAAAGTTGGCTACCCGAAAAGGATAATAAAAAACTTATTATACTGATTCATGGATTAGGTGAACATTCCTCAAGGTATGAGTCGTGGGCTTCTCTTTTTAATGAAAAAGGATATACAATGCTCAGTATGGACCTGAGGGGTCACGGAAAATCTGAGGGTAAGAGAGGGCATGCCAAATCAATTAACCAGTTGATGGATGATATTGATTTATTATATACCAGGGCCGGTGAACTTTTTCCGGAATACAAGAAAATACTATATGGTAATTCAATGGGCGGAACACTAGCCCTTAATCATGTGATCCTGCGGAACCGTCCAATCAGCGCTCTAATTATCACTTCTCCCTGGCTTAAACTGGTGAATGAACCTTCCACATTCCAAATTACCATCACACACTTTCTGAAAAGATTCTTACCCTCACTAACTACATCAAACCGTATTAAAGCTGAACAAATCTCCCATGATCCCGAAGTGGTCAGGGAATACGAAAGAGACCCCCTTCTGTATAACAGGATTAGTCTTCAAATGTTTCACGTGATCTACCAGGCCGGTTATCATGCCCTCCGCAATGTATATAAAATTAATTACCCCTTCCTTCTGATGCATGGAACGGCTGATTCAATAACATCTTCTAAAGCAAGTGAAAGTTACCTGATGAATACAGGTCAAGGAACCCGGTTGAAACTTTGGGAAAACCAGTATCATGAATTGCACCATGAATTGATCAGACAAGAAGTTTTTGAGTATATCATAAATTGGCTAACAGAAATTAAATGCTGATTTCATGCCTTCATTCAGAACAGAAATAATTCCTGCACCTTCAACTTTCAGGATCAGCCATGAGACAAAGATGCTGCTCACCGGATCCTGCTTTGCCGTAAATCTTGGTTCTGCAATGAAAGAACTTCTGTTCCCCGTGCGGATTAATCCATTCGGGGTCGTTTATAATCCCCTTTCCATTTTGAATACCCTGGGAATCCTTCTTGATGAAGTGAAATATTCGAAAGATGATCTTGAATATTATAATGAATTATGGTTCTCCTTTGATCATCACAGCAGTTTTTCGCATACCGATGCAGAAGAATGCCTCCGACAGATCAATCAGGAGCTTGAAATTTCCTCGCCCCATCTCAAGGAATCACACTTCCTCCTTATTACTTTCGGTACCGCCTGGATCTACAAACTGAAAAAGGCAGGAAAAATCGTTTCAAATTGCCATAAAGTCCCTGCCTCGGAATTTGACAGGATACTATTGGAACCCGATGATATTATTCTTGCCTGGATGCACTTTCTGGATGAACTTTTTTCCATTTATCCTGAGATGAAAGTGATTTTTACAGTTAGTCCTGTCCGGCACTGGAAAGATGGCGCTCATGGCAACCAGCTCAGCAAATCAGTGCTTCTACTGGCAATTGAAAAATTATGTAATATTTTCCCCGGCAAAACTGAGTATTTCCCGGCATATGAAATTTTACTGGATGATTTAAGGGATTACCGCTTTTTCGACAATGATCTGTTGCATCCAAATTCACAGGCTATCGAATACATCCAATCAAAATTCAGCCAGATTTATTTCGACACAAAAACAATTGAACTGAATCTGGAGATAGCAAAACTTGTCAAAGCAAAAAGTCACAGGGTATTTAACGAAAATACAGCATCATTTCAAAAGTTTAAATCTTCTCAAAAAAGTGTAGTAAAAAAACTCTCTGCTAAATATCCTTTCCTGGATTTAAGTGACTTTATGAAGCATTTCAGCTAAATGCCTGCATTTGTATATTACAGAGAAATTTATAAAATTCGGAGATATCTTGCTTTTATCCTGGATTTTTATTATCACTTTGTTTAATCTATTTGCTTTTTTTTTAAACAAATTTAGAACAAACATTTGAACACCTTGTTAATTTGCTAAATAAGTAGAATTAAATGAAGAAGAGTTTTGCGCATTTACTGACTCCTTTCATGTTTATATTTCAACTGACGGTTTATCCTCAGGATAATGGGATGATTGAAGGAAGGGTCTTCAATGCAAAAAATAATGAACCAGTTGAATTTGCTTCCTTAGCCATATTTGGAACAGCGATTGGATCAATCAGTGATCTGGATGGAAAATTCCTGTTTACAGGAGTTAAACCGGGATATGTTGAGATTCGTGTTTCCTCAGTAGGATTTGAACCTTACGTTTCAGGGCCTATTCTTGTTACTAATGCGAATAAGGCTTTCATTGATATACCTCTTCAGGAGAAGAAGGTTGCAATTGATGAAGTTATAATAAAGGCTTCCCCCTTCCGTAGAAATGAAGAAAGCCCTTTATCTCTCCGTAGAATTGATCTTGTTGAAATTGAAAAAAATCCGGGCGGAAACAGGGATATATCAAAAATTATCCAGTCCTATCCCGGTGTTGCATCTACTCCGGCTTACAGAAATGATATAATTGTACGAGGAGGAGGTGCTAATGAGAACCGTTTTTATCTGGATGGGGTTGAGATCCCAAACCTTAACCATTTTGCCACGCAGGGTGCTTCCGGAGGTCCGGTAGGGATAATTAATGTTGACTTTATACGTGAAGTTGAATTTTATTCCGGAGCCTTTCCTGCAGACCGCGGTAATGCATTAAGCTCCATTCTTGAAATGAAACAGGTGGATGGTAATAAAGATAAGCTAAAAATTAAAAGTTCATTAGGAGCGTCAGACCTTGCACTTACCATGGATGGCCCAATTACAGATAAGGCAAGCTTTATAATATCTGCAAGAAGATCATACCTGCAGTTTATTTTTTCAGCGTTAGGTTTGCCATTTCTCCCAACATATAACGATTTTCAGTTTAAAATAAAAATAAAAATCGATACCAAGAACGAAGTTACTCTCATCGGATTAGGCGCTCTTGATCGGTCTGCTCTGAACCTGAAAGCAAATAAAACTGAGGAACAGAAGTACATTCTGGGATTCCTTCCTGTTAACGAGCAGTGGAACTATACAATTGGCGCCGTATACAAACATTTCAGGAATAACGGTTATGATACATGGGTTGTAAGCAGGAATCATCTTAATAATCGCTCATATAAATACATTGACAATGAAAGCGACAGTTTAAAGATACTGGATTATGTATCAAATGAAACTGAAAACAAATTCAGGTATGAAAAAAATTATAGGTTTACAAACGGGGTAAAGCTGAATTTCGGTACAAATCTTGAAAATGGAATATATGACAACCGGACATTGAACACCATTGTCGTTGATGGAATACCAGTAAGAATAAACTATAGCTCAACACTTGACCTGTTTAAATTCGGATTTTTCGGCCATGTAACTGAGAGCTTTGCAGGGGACAGGCTGACGTTGTCATTTGGCATACGAACTGACGGAAATAATTATTCAAAAAATATGTCTAATCCATTAAACCAGTTATCTCCCAGGTTCTCTGCTTCCTATTTACTAAGCCGTGGATTATTCCTGAATGTCAATGCTGGCCGCTATTTTCAGATCCCTCCTTATACCATGCTTGGTTACAGGGATTCAACGCAAATTCTTATCAATAAGGAGAATGGTTTAAAATATATTCAGGCAGATCATCTTGTTGCAGGTATAGAATGGCAGCCTGATGAAAATTCCAGTTTATCCCTTGAAGGATTTTACAAATACTATAAGGATTATCCATTCAGTATAAATGATTCCATTTCTCTCTCTAGTAAAGGGGCTGATTTTGGCACCTTTGGTGATGAAGCTGTGAAGTCAGCATCAAACGGACGTGCTTATGGTATGGAACTTTTATACAGGGACAAAGACTTTTTTGGAGGTAACCTTGTTGTTTCATACACCCTGGTAAGAAGTGAATCAGAAGCTCTTAAAGCTGCCATACGTTCAAGAGAAGAGTGGGTGCCCACCATATGGGATAACAGACATATCATTAACATTACAGGGATAAGGGAATTCAAAAAGAACTGGCGACTCGGAATGAAATGGAGGTTTGTTGGTGGTGCTCCCTATACACCTTTTGATAAGGAGACTTCATCCCTGATTGAGGTCTGGAATGCCAGGGGCATGGGAATCTTTAATTATTCTGAGTTTAATCAGCTGAGACTTAAATCATTTCACCAGCTGGACCTGAGAGTTGATAAAGAATGGTTCTTAAATAAAATCTCAATCAATCTGTATATGGATGTTCAAAATATTTATAATTTCAGTCCTGAACAACAAAAAGTTCTTGTAATCGATTCAAATGTTCCTCAGCCTGATCCTGCTGACAATTCGCGCTACCAGTTGAAAGAGCTGGGACTGACCGGAGGAACTATATTGCCAACTGTAGGTATAATTATTCAACTTTAATTACAGTTTTGCATGAAGAGGTTAATTTACTTACAAATTCTGTTCGTCGCATTATTTCTTACAGGATGCCGGGGTAAAAATGTTCAAAACATTTCGCCCGCATCTTATATTTATAATCCTGCTGGTAAAGGTCCAATGATTAGGATAGAGTTTACCAGAGGTAGAACCTTTAATTATCCAATCTTTGCTTTTTGGATTGAAGACAAAGCTGGTCATTTTTTACAGACCTTATATGTCTCTGAATCCCTTGGTAAAGGTATTTTCAAGCATGGAGATAACTCTACTGGAGAGTGGAAGCCCGATGAGATACGTTGTCCTGCCGCTTTACCTTTCTGGTCGCACCACAGAGGAATAAAAGCTTCAGACGGGCTATATATCCCTGATAGTAAATGCCCAATACCTGATGCCTACACAGGTCCTACCCCTTCAGGAAATTTCATCCTTACCACAAACCTCGATAGCGTAAATATCAGGGAATTTGTTATTTATTTCGAAGTAAACCAGACCTGGGACTGGAATGAGTACTGGACAAATAGTATGTATCCGGAGGATGAAAACTATAAAACTTCCTGCCAGCCAGCACTTGTTTACAAAACTGAAGTAAATCTTGACGATCCCTCTGCGGAATATGAGATGAAAGTGATTGGACACAGTCATTACTCCGGTAAAACAGGCAAGTTAAATAATGACCTGAGTACTATCACAACTGCTTTGCAAATTGTTCAAAACATAAAGGTAAAAGTTCACTAAAAATGAATCCAGGTGAAATGTCAACTCAATATTACCATATCATTCAGCCAATATCTCTGTCCTATGAGACAATTCCGGAGGGATATTATAACAGCAGGAAGGATAAAAGAAATTCGCCTTATTTTTCTTGTGGCGAAGGGATAATATATTGTTAGAAAATTAAAATCAGAAAAAATCCCCTGAGGAACAAAAGAGAATTTTAATCAGGCAATTCGAAAACAATTATTAATTTTAAGGGACTAATCATTTAAAAAAGCTTCATCTTCCGGATTTTAGCTTATTTTTACTTTAACTATATAAACCCTCACATAATAATGGATCGCTTTCAGGTGCTATTTGAAATTTATCGTAAAAATCATGATGAATTTACTGAATATCAAAAAGTAAGTCTCACTTTTTTCAAGCAGTATATTGATTCTTTCCTTGAATATTTCTCCCTTGATCCTGATAATCTTCTTCTTTATTCATGGGAAGAAGATAGAAAACAAGCCACGGATCCATCCAAAGCGCTTCAACTACAGTCCGATTCCTTCTGGCATGTCAGAATGGGTATCCGGCTTAAAATTAAAGAGGTTAAACTCCCTGAACAAAACCTCCTGTTTGAAATGCTTTTTAAAAAATATAAAGGGAATTACATTATGAAACTTGGAAATAGTCAGAGTATTGATATCCCTTATGCAGATGGACAATGGCATCACTATGAATTTCTAAAGTATGTGTATGAATTTCTTGTTGATTTTTACCAGAACGATTTAGATAAGTTCCTCGATAAACCGGATTCAAACCGGTTAGGCTTTGATTATGAAATGAATAATTGACTTAATTCCCGAATGGATTGATCGTTTATAGAAATTTTTCTTTTAACTCATTCAACACACCAGGTAACCAGAGAAAAAGATTTTATTCAAAATCCTTGAGAAAATGGTTAAATGTTGCTAATTTTCTCAGTCGATTCTAATCACAGTAATATTATTTATATTGATAAAAATTACTTTTAATATGTGTTTTCATTGTAACAGTGGTAAATAATTCACTTTTCCCAATTCTCAAATTTGAAATTATGGAAAACAAGTTATTCAAAAAGCGACAATTATTCCTTCCTGTATTGTTTTTGGGCATATTGTTGAACTCCTGTCGGAACACTGATACAATTGAACCACAGTCTGTTAATTCCAATAAAAAACTACAGGAGTATCTTTTAAGAGGATGGAATACTTGGAATAATGCTGATATACTGAATTATGTATACTTACCGGAAGGTCTTTCATTAAAAATTGGTTTTAGAGAGTCTTATATAAGTGACCCTCCATATTATATTAAATCGCTTACTATCAATTCACCACAGAAAGAAGTCGCTGTTAAAGTATTCCCGGTCTCACATTCAAGCGATGGTAGATACATCGATTATACTCTTATATGGAAAGGTTTCGAGGCAAGGATGCAGGTTGTAATTCAAAGAGGTGATATTTTAATCCTTTATTCACCGGTACGACTTCCCGAACATCCCCCGGTTATTTTCCTCGAAGTAGGTATGATCTGGGGCAAGAAGGGAAAAATTGAAAGAAATGGAAAATATGTTCAGGCTGAAGTCGGAACAAAAATTTTAAGTATAGGGACCACCCAGGATGCAATAGATGTTCCACTTCCTCTCTCCACCTTATATCTGAGTTTTAACTCAATGGAAGAAACCGGGTTTTTTACTGGCCCTGTCAGGACATTAGGACAAATTAAGGAAATAATTGAGAAAAGGAAGGAGATTTTTTATTCTAAACAAAAGTTATTTGGGGACCTTTCTGAAGCTTTTAACGTTATACAGTCTGTTCTTTCCTGGAATTTGATTTACAATCCCATAAACCATACCTCCATTACTACTGTTTCCAGAAATATTGGTGAAAGAATGGGTGGATGGGTAATGTATAATGCCGATAGTTATTATGCTTCAGCATTATTTGCCATAGAGGATAAATTTCAGGCTTACTCAAATGCAATTGCGATAACCAGAAGCATTACTCAAAAAGGATTTATCCCCGGTTACACAGCACCTCCTTCTACCGGTAATTCACTCGATCATTCGCAAGCTCCCGTTGGTAGCCTGATATGCCAGATGATCTATGCCAAATACAAGGAAAAATGGTTTTTAAAGGAAGTTTACAATGAACTTCTTACCTGGAATCGATGGTGGGACCTGGCAAGGAACAATAAAGGTTATCTCTCCTGGGGATCAGAGTCTGAAGGACCACTGGCCAACAGTAAACAAGCTGCCATGTCTGAATCTGTCCAGGATAATTCACCACTTTTTGACAATATTGCTTATAACAAAAATATTCGTAAAATGGAAGTGGCATCTGTGGAACTGATGAGTTTGTATATTACGGATTGCAAGTCGCTTGCTGAAATAGCAGGAATTCTAGGTAAAGAAGATGATAAAGCTGAAATCCTTCAGCGTGCTGAAAAATATTCTTTGAAGCTTAACGACCTCTGGGATGACGAGGTGGGAATGTACAGGGATAAAAACTTATTATCTAACCAATTTTGTCAGCATATTTCAGCCACCGGATTTTATTCATTACTCTCCGGAGTGCCTGATAAGATGAAAGCAGAAAGAATGATTAATGAACATCTTTTGAATCCTGAAGAGTTTTCAGGGGATTTTATGATCCCTTTATTAGCTAAGAATGATCCGGCTTTTTCCGATACTACTGCATACATGTTCTGGATACGCCCGGAACTGAACTTTTTGGTTTACCTTGGATTGAAGAATTATGATTTCCCTGAAGCCAGGAAAATCATTTCCAACAAATCGATGAACCTTGTCATGAATGAGTGGGGACTTACAAAAAGAATTTACCGCAGCTATCATCCCATCACCGGCCTGGGATCCGATATACCTGATAATGACAGTTTTTATACAACTGGCGGATTACTGGCCTTGATATCACTGATAGAGAATGGATATTGGGCACGAATTATGGCAGAACCATAAGCTGGGGAGAGGATGGACGATGGACCATGGACCATAGACCATAGAGGCACCAAAGCGTATTATGTGAAATCTTTTACCTGTCATTTGTTTTCTCCATCCATTGGTCAAGCATTGAGACCATTTCCGATTTTATATAGTTAAATTGCGGATTGTAGATGAGATTGTTCATTTCCCCGGGATCGTTGGAAAGATCAAATAATTCCTCTTTACGAATGCCATAAGAATAATTGATATATTTATAATTCTTCCAACGTATCATTCGTATGCTTTTTGAAGGATTTTCAGGATCGGGGGCGATTTCTGTCACCAGGAACTTTCTCCATGCAGTGTCAGGGTTATCTGTAAGTGATTTAAGACTTAAACCTTCTATGTTTCCGGGAATTTCTACACCAGCATAATCAAGAAGTGTAGGAAGGATATCAAGACTCGAGATGAGATGCTTTTCATCTTTAATATTTCTAAGATTATTACCAAACCGGCAAAGGATAAAAGGAGTTTTTACGACTTCCTCATATGCCGAGTTCCCGCCGGCCCATTTATGTGAACCTGCGCCATCACCCAGTACACTGGTCATAATAATAATAGTATTCTCGTCAATCCCTTTATTTTCAAGCGTAGTGATAAGTTTACCAATTTCCTTATCCACCCGTTCGGTCATCCGGTAATAATGGTAAAGATAGGTGTGCCATTGAGCAGAATTAAACTGATTCGTACCAAATAATTCAGGCAGGTTGGACGAGTCTTTCCTGCAAAAACTTACGAAAGAAGGTTCATTTTTTGAAATGGCATGATTTTTAGGAAGAGGAGGTGCACTTAGAAGATTTGTTGGTGGAGGATATGCATCCGGCCTGATAGCCACTTCATTAATATCTTGAGGATTCTGATAGGATGTAACCAGTAAGAAAGGTTTATCCATTTTTCTCTTTATCACCTTAACGATAGCCTCTGTGAGAGGGGCATCCATATCTTCTCCCCTGCCTGTGATTTTTTCCGGGCTTAAGTAATTCAAAATTTCAAAGCCAGGAACACTGCTTATTTTTCTGCAACCGGGGAACTCTTCAGGGAGTAACCATGCTCCTGCCCAGATAGTCCTGTAACCTGCACTATGAAAAAGTTGTCCCATATTCCTGATGGATGAATCCGGAGTCATTCCATTGTATAAAACACCAGTCTGATGAGGCATTAATCCCGTAATGATGGAGCTTCGCGATGGTGCAGCTGCCGGTGAGGTACAGTAGGACTGAGTAAACCTTATTCCCCATTCAGAGAGGGCATCCATATTTGGAGTTCTAATATACGGATTTCCATACGCACTCATAGCCATCATTGTCTGCTGGTTAGTGAGTATAAGCAGCAGGTTCGGTTTCTGATTGCCTTTATCAGGGAGAGATATAGGTTCAAAGTTAGATGGGCTGGCCCAGTTGTCGTATCTCCCTTTCCACATTAATTGAGTCTCACGGTTTAAAACATCAGAATCATTAATACCTATGTCGATAGTAAAGTTTTTCCTGGGCCAGTAGTGATTTACCTTAAGACCGGAATAAGGGAAAAATACCTGGACAATATAACCGGTGGAGAGAAGTTGAGTAAAAGCAGTTGCCCCCGGAACCTGTGAATTGTAATATTCTGGGAACCAGGCGATAGGAGCCACATTTCTTTTGCCGGGTTGTGGAATTATTACTGCCTGAAAAACTCCCTTTTCATATATATTCCGGTTCCTTAACCTCTCAGGACGCAGGTCAACATAGAGCTCTATCCCGTCATTCTGATAGGAAGCTTCATTTCCTGTTCGGACAGAATCATCATTTACTTCCACGGTGATCAACAATCCATTTCCGAGAGTGTTCAGGTAAACATCTGCAGAACAGTCTTCCGGCCCCTGCCATTTATCTAACCCGAGGACAACCTGTGAAGAGTCATCTATAATAAATTTAAATGCTTTTTCTTTGTCGTATGGCTGATAAATGGTGCAAGCACCTATCAACAGAACAAGAATAATTACCATACCAGACCTTAAATTCCGGTGAAGAAACATTTTGCATGTGAGTTTGTGAATACCTGGAATAAAATTAGGATATATCAACCACATCTACAAAAATGAAGAAAATAGAATTACTGCCCGTTTAAAGATTTCGACTTCTGATCAGGCAAAGAATGTAAAACTTCCTTTAGCAGTTTTTTACCCAATGGTCCATGGTCTATGGTCTATCCTCCCCTTACCCAACCATCTGTTAAATCCTGCAAACAAGGCAATAACAGTCAACCACTGCACCAAACAAGTCATTATACTATAGGTATTGAAAGGATTATACCACATTTTCGGGGCAAAAACAGTAGCTGAAAGGAACATCCACCATAATATTAACAGAGTTCCTGCCACAGGAACAAAATAACTCATATTTATATTCCACCATTTCCCAAGTGGCCAGTCAGAAACAGACTGATCCATGCCTGTCCTGAGATTAATCAACCCATATCTGAGAGATAATATGGCAATAAAAACACCGGAGATGATCAATCCAATCCCCCATACAAAATCCTGGTTATTAAGAAAATCCAGATTCATTACTGAAGGGATACCTAAAAGATAAACAATTGAGATTATTATCCAAATAGAAACACTCCGCTTCATCCCACGGTCAACAAGTACGCGGGTTGCCATCTCAAACATTGAAATCATGGAGCTGAAACCTGCAAAAGTGAGCCCAAGAAAAAATAAAACAGCAAGTAGTTTACCCATTTTCATCGTAGCAAAAAGCTGGGGAAGCCAGATGAAGGTAAGTCCTGAGGAGGCGGGTCCACTTGTCTTCATAACCTCCAGCACCTGAGTATCAGAAAAGCCTTGATTATGCTGCAATACGGAGAAGACAGTTCCAAAAATCATAATGGCCATCAAGAGTGAAATTGTATTATTACCAATTCCGGTAATAAAGGCATTCTTTACTGTCCCATGTTCAATTTTCATATATGTCGCATACGTTAAAAACAAACCCCATCCGGCACCGGTGTCCCAGGCATTTTGCGTCAGGGCCTGCAGCCAGATTTTCGGTGTCCCGAGCTGAGCCCAGTCAGGGCGAAAAAGGTAGGCCAATCCGTTTAATGCTCCCGGCAGGATGAGGGATCTTACCACTGCAAAAAGAATGATCAGGATCAAAACAGGGATCAATATTTTATTCACTCTTTCGATAGAGTTTATGCCTCTCCATATAATTATTGCGCCCAGAAAAACGGTAATAAAATGGAAAAGAAAGGGAAGGTTTCCCTCCTGAAAATTATTCCATATGGCCAATGATTCAACATTACTTTCAGGCAGGGGATAAAATAGCATGTGGAAGAAGAAATAAATTGCCCAACCAACAATCACTGCATAAAAAAAGCTGATCGCTGTTCCTACAAAAGCTACAAACGCACCCATCCAGGCAAAGCGTTTACCCGCTCCCCCAATAAATGCACCCACCACACCCTTACGGAACTTCCTCCCTATCAGATACTCACTAATGATCAATGGAACACTCCAGGCGAATAAAAAAATCACCCAGGCAATGATCAGGGCGCCTGCACCGTTCTCTCCATCATTCTGCGCAGCAATACGCGGAAACCGCCAGATATTTCCGGTGCCGATAGCAATCCCCATCGCACTGACCAGGAGTCCGAACCGTGAACTGAACCGCTGATTTACTGATGTATCTATCACTTCAGGCTTATTCAATTATTGCATGCTTAAAACTAATAAAAAGAATTGATTATATGGGTGAAGGCGTGATGTCGTTATGACGTGACGGGGGATGGGAAAAAGTAAAAAGTAAAAAGGAAAAAGGCTTGTACTGAGCGTAGTCGAAGTGAAAAGTAACGGGGTAACGTCATAACGACATCACGAAATCGCGGCTAGATGGGGTAACGAAGTAACGAGTTGAAAATTAAGAATTATGAATTAAAATCATATATCTTGGATATTTGGGAGAAATTATTACCCCGTAGGGGTAAAATATTGGTAATAAGGGGCGAAGCCCCTGGAATAAAAAGCACACCGGAACAGCCTCACTCAAGTCAGCCTGCAAGAATAAATACCTTATGTGAGGCTGAAGGCGAAGTTCATGGAAAGGAAAAAGTAAAAAGTAAAAAGGCTTGTACTGAGCGTAGTCGAAGTGAAAAAGGCTTGCACTGAACGTAGTCGAAGTAAAGAAGTAAAATTGAGGCCTTGGACGAAATCCCACTCTGCTATAAGGAAAATTTAGTATAACTGCTTTGGAAAAAAGGTGACGACGTTACGACGTCACGACATAAAGCAAATTTCATTACTTTTGGAAATTACCGAAACGCCCAGTCGATGGACAGTCTTTTTCTTTCTACTTTTTCTTCCATTTTTCAGGCCTTATTAAAGATTTTCCTGATAGCTGGTTTAGCCGGATTTCTGGCTTACCGGAAGATCATTTCCGAAGAACTGATCAATGGCTTATCCATGCTTGTGGTATATATCTTCCTTCCTCTTTTAACCTTTTATACCATCACCACCACTTTCGATCCTGGGACGCATGGCTACTGGTGGTGGTTACCACTTATAGCCATCGGGATTGCTATAGCCGGATTATTGTTTTCCTCGCTTCTTTTTGCAGGAAATATCAGGGATAAAAAATCACTCTTCCCCCTGGCAGGGATGCAGAACGCCGCTTACCTGATTCTTCCCATCGGCGAATTTGCATTTAAAGATCAGTTTGAAGAATTCTCCCTGATATGTTTTTTATTAATACTGGGGCTTAATCCATTTATGTGGTCAGTTGGGAAGATGATTATTACCAGTAAAAGTTCAAATGGGTCCATGATCGGAAAGATCTTTACACCTCCATTCATCGCAAATATTTTTGCACTCAGCCTTGTCTTAAGTGGAACCCACAAATATATCCCGGCATTTATAAATGATTCGGCTAAATTCCTTGGTAATGCAACGGTCCCTGTGGCTACTTTTGTCCTTGGAGCCACCCTGGCCCTTTCCATTCGTTCAATTCCCCCTTTCTGGGATACTTTCCGTGTGATCATTGTGAAATTTGGCATCCTCCCCATCCTGATGATCGCTGCTTTGTATTTTTTCAAAACAGGAGAAAAATATCCCCTTCTTGCACAGGTGCTTGTTATACAGGCAGCTTCAGCACCTGCCACCGCTCATATCCTGATGGTGAGGACTTACGGAGGAGATATTAAAAAGGTCGGTGGAATCATTTTTGTCAGTTACCTCGTTTGCCTGTTTGCCATACCCTTTTGGTTGACTGTGTGGAATATTCTTTAGCTGGGACGTGATGTGGGAGGTGAAATAGGAAAAAAAAGTAACGACGTAACGACGTAACGATGTAACGAGTGGAAAATTAAGAATTATGAGTTAAAATTGCAGATCACGGATATTAGCCAAAAATTATTACCCCAGAGGGGTAAAATATCGGTAAAAAGGGGCGAAGCCCCTGGAATAAAGCGAATATCAAAACAGCCTCACTCAATGAAGTATGTTAGATTCAATTGTTCGTGTGAGACTGAAGTCGAGGTTCCAGGAAGTAAAAAGGAAAAAGTAAAAAGGTTTTCACTGAGCGTAGCCGAAGGAAAAAGTAACGAGGTAACGTGGTAACGTGGTGCTGGGTGAAAACGTGACGATGTGACGACGTGACGGGGGAGGTG
>CAZKMG010000050.1:0-15010 GCA_964553465.1 uncultured Bacteroidaceae bacterium | reverse complement strand
CAAGCAATGCATTTTTCAGGCCTGAAAAGTAACTTTCTTGTAATTACATCCATGAGGAGTGCATCAGCAAAGCAGACAGACGAACAACTTCCACAATGAATGCAAAGCTCTTCGTGTAAATGGATACTTTGCATTACAGGACTGCAATCAATATTTTTACCTACCATCCAGGAGATAGCCTTTTCAATATTTTCCCTGGCAGCTTTTAACTCAACGAGTAACTTGCCCTCTCTTCCTGAAGTGATGTCGGCATTTAATATATTGACAATAATATCAAAGTCTTTTACAAGATGATATGTGATAGGTTCTTCTACTCTTGTAGCAGGAAATGTTAAAACTACACGGCGTTTCATTATTATATGATTTTAAGTTTTATGCACGATAATATTATACGTATAATAAATTAATTACCTCCTTCGTTCAAGGGAATTTAATCCTGCAACTTCAGGAAATTTTGCAACTGGATTAGAAAGGAGAAATTCTTTATTCTGAATCCATAATTTCAATATGTCAGCTATCTGTCTTGCTTTAAGCACACTGGATAACGATGCTGTGCGAACTTTTCTACCTCGAACGTGTATATACCCGGAAAATAAATCCCGGTAATTCACCATTCCCACAACCGGATGATCAGGATTACTGTAATCGACGATGCGTGTATCGATCTGTTCATTCCGAATGGATACCGATTTTGCCATATCATCATCCAGGACCGGGATCGGGATTCCAATCCCAATGAAGATGCTTACTCCGTATTTCTCATAATATGCTGCCTTCACATACTCTGGATCCATTTCTTTTGCATTTCCTATTACAGCTAGAGTAGCAGAATTTGATTCAGGTATCCCAAATTCATTCCTTGGAGCGCCTGTTTGGAATTGTGTGCCATTCCAGCAAACAAATCCTTTCGCCCCACAAAGAAAAATACGAGTACCTATTCCAATTGTACGTAGAAATGGATCATTTAACAATGGGCTTAATTCCCCTGAAGTTGAATAATTGGCATTTCCAAGATTTGGAAGAAGCGTACCCATATAAGTGTATTTTATTTTATCAGAAGTATTCACAGCACAGGGATAATTTTGGTATGAATTTCTAGGATTAAACATAAACATCTCATTCACACTATTTTTATGAATCAGTGTTTCTATTTCAGTTTCCGGATAGCAATCGGTCCCTTTAGCAGAAGCTTTTAATTTAAGTTCTTTTCCAGATATCAGTTCCTCAATAACATTGGCCCCTCCATATCTTTCATTAAAAGGAGAGACCTCAGTGGCCCCAATATAGGCATCAACAGCAGCAATTCCTGAATGAACTGGTACGTTATTTATTGTAACCTTTTCCATCCTGATAGGTGGGTTACTGTGTCCGAAATTAATAAACATTCCCGACGAACACATGGGTCCAAATGTGGCCGTAGTAACTACATCTACTTTTTTAGCTATTTCTGAAGAACTGCATTCTATGCTCATTGCAGACACTTCTTCAGCAGTCATAATAACAGCCTTTCCCTGAAGAATTTTTTCATTTATTTCCTCAATACTCTTTTTTGTTTTCATAATACGTTATTTAAATCCCACGAATAAAAACAGGATTATAAAAAAATTATCTGATAAATAAAATGAATTATGTTTTCATGCTAACTCGTATATAATTTATAATTCCCTGATTAAAAGGGCCAGGTTTTAGCACCTTTTCCATGTTAAGATGGTTGCTAGAAGTTCACAGAGCCTGCTCTCTCCCTTCTTCTCTATAAATCAAATACTTCAATGAGAAGTGATTTAAGATAGACAAAAATAGTTAATTCAATTGAAAAAGTATTTGAAATAGATAAATTAGTAGTGAAAAATGATTACGACCCAGATCATCTGATTATAAGAAGATATTTTAAAATGAGATAATCAGGAAACAACAGCAAGTCTATATTTCCTCGATTGCAGTTGAAGGCAACCAACCTTTGCGTCCATCACTTAATCTGATTTCTCGCCAATCAGCAGCCAGATCTTCAAGCCAGACTTTAGCTCCTTCGTGAAGTACAAAAAGATCAGTTCCAGTTTCCCGAGGCGTGGATTTTACATTCACAAGGTATTCAATCACAATTGCGCTTTTGGGATTGACCTCAAAATTTCGCTGTTTCCACGAAAATAAAAATGATGAGATTGATATTACAATTAAAATGAAACCACTGTAAAAACTTATTTTTCTGATAGTTAATCTCCTTAAGAGGAGATATAACAAAAACGAAACAAAAGAAAAAACAAATGTGACAAGGGATATATAACCCCATTGATCACTGTTTAACAATTTGACAAGTGATATAATCCATCTTTTAATAAATAATTCAGGTAAATCTTCGAATTTATCAACAAGGAGGTTTTCCACAAATAAAAGGTTTGCCTGTATATCTTCATTAGATGGATCAAGTTTAAGTGCTTTTTCGTAATATAGCCTTGCTTTGCCAAGTTTATTTGATCTAAAAAAAGCATTCCCAAGGTTATAGTATAAGGTTGAAGACTCGTATCCATTGGAGACTACAGACTGATAAAGATCTATTGCTCTCTCATATTTACCCTGCTGATAACAATCATTAGCTTTGTAATAAAGTGAATCGGGAGCGCCTAAAACCAAAGTCGCTGAGAAACTAATGATTAAGGTTATAAGAATTAAGCTGTTCTTCATATCCTACAAATTTATCTGTAATTTCGATCCAAGTTCATCAATATTACGTTCAGCATATTTGTTTGATTGATTATTCATACTTGACATTTGGTTATGTTGGTATGTTCATTTTATTTTATGCTTTCCTGTAACTCACTGATTAGATTAATAACAGTATTATATATAGTCTTTTTATCACCTCCAAATCCTGTCCCGTATCTGGCAAGTTCACAATCATCCATTACCTGCCAAAGTTGTTTTAATATATTCTCAGAAACTGAAATAGACTGCAGCTTATCATGAATAAGAATTCGCGATAATTCTGAAACATTAATTCCAAGCTTATCTGAGAGATATCCCCACAAAGTTTTAAGAATTTCTTCATAGAAACTCTCTTCATTTGCCTGCATAAGTTTATAAGCATTAGAAAGTCTCTTTTGTGCGAGTTTGCGTGCTTTCCTGTTACGAACAGCATATATGTCAGCATTTCTCCGGATTCTTTCTTTCTGGAATATAATAATTCCAATAAAAAGGATAATGAAACTTATATAAGTCAGGTTAAAAATTATAGATCCGAATAGTTTCTGTCCAGTTTTCTTAAGATTTGGCGCTGATAACCTTATAAACAGTATATCATTGGCAAGAGATACAACATTCTTTCCCTGCACACCCATAATTTTTCCTTGTTGGTTAACTTCACCAGGTGAACTCAAAAATGATTCATCCTGATCCCCGGATTTTTCCACAATAAAATTAAATTCATTGGTCTGCAATGTTTTATATTTTTCACTCAAGGGATCAAAATACGTAAAAATGATAGGAGAAATCCGAAATTTTCCGGCATGTCTCGGAATGATTAAATATTCGAAATTTACTGTTCCAGAGCTGCCTTCAAGTGTGTTTTTAATTTGCTGATCTGTTTTCGGGTCAAATATTTCAAGATCAGGCGGAAAATCCACCTTTACTGGTTTTAGTAATATTAGATTCCCCTGTCCACCAATGGTCAGTTTAAGGGAAACCGCATCATTAACCTTTACCTCCTCTTTGTCAAGTGCGGCTTTCAAAGTGAAAGAGCCTACTGCACCATTAAATCCAGCAGGTGGATTTGCTGGTAATGGTTTTACACGTATGGTTAAAGGGTTTGAAGAGAAAGATTGAGGTACTGTCTGTACACGATCAAAGAATGGATCATTAAAAAATGGATCGTCGAAGGGATTAGTTAATCTACCTGATTTAACCCTTTTTTGTATTAAACAATTCACAATAACGGGACTTACCTGAATATTCCCGGGCTTTTGTGCAGTGAGCAGATACCGGTTAAAACTCAGTGAAAGATAGTTCTGCCCATTAAGTGTCTCCTTACTAGATGATTCATCTCCTTTTAAATCCTCTTTCCAGAATCCTTCGAGTGCAGGGGCTTTAATATCAGAAATTTGTAAAGGTTCCTGTGTATATATTTTACTTATAAGTACCAATTGCTCTCCTAAATATAAAGATTTCCTAGAGGGAATCATTTGCACAAAGATAGATTCATTTTTACCCTCTCCAGAATTTGATGATTGTCCACTCCCAGCCTGAGCCTGCTGAGTACCTTTTATTACTTTTATTTGTAATGGATTGCTGAAATATTCTTTTCTGCCTGAAACAATTTTAGCTGGTGGAATTGTAATATCGCCTTCCTGGTCTGCAACAAAAGTATAAGAATAGGAAACTTGCCTTACCAATTGAAGTCGGCCGTTAACGTTCGATGATTGCTGAGACACAAAAGTGGATGGACCTCCGATAAGCCTAATTCCAGGCATATCCGGAAGTATAACTTTTCCATCAAAATCACCTGAAACAGTATAATTGAAAGGTTGTCCTACAGTAACAACGGCTGGTGCACTTGCCTTCATTTCAACTTCCTGAGCATTCACCCTGATAAAGGCTAACATGAATAGCAAAAAGAAATATATCCAATATAACTTATCCGAATTTCTCATAATTTACCAATCTTTGTCGTTGGAAACCTTAGCCGATTTTGCCTTCTCTTTGTCAATTTTTTCCTGTACTTGCTTTTCCTGATTCTGAATTGCTTCAAGCAACTGTTCAGCTTCCCGTTTTGTTAATTCATTTTGTTGTGTCTGTGGTTCTTTTTGATTTTCTTTTTCATCCTTATTGTTCTGATCCTTTTGTTGATCTTGGTTTTTCTTATTCTGCTGGTCCTTATTATCATTCTTATTCTGGTCCTTATCACTTTTCTGATTCTGTTGCTGTTGCTGTTTTAGTTTTGAAAGAGCATATGCCAGGTTATATCTTGTATCATTATCGTCAGGCCTGAGCCTTAATGAATTTTTATAGGCCTCAATGCTTTTATCATATTGTTGTGACTTTAAGAAAGAGTTACCTAAATTGTGATACACATCAGCTAATTTCTCAGCATCAGGCTCTTTTTGTTGTAAGCTTTCATATTTTTCAGCAGATTCTTTATACTTGTTTTGTTTATAAATGGAGTTAGCTATATTATATTCGGCCGGATAAGAATTTTTATTTTTATCAAAGGCTTTTCTGAAAGAAATTTCTGCATCACCATACTTTTTTTCATTATATTCCTTTACCCCTTCTCTGACAAGTTTCCTGTCCTGCTGAGAATACAATAAGCTGACATTAAAAATGATTAAGAAACCAATTATAATATTTACCTTCATTTCATTCAAAAATTTTAATTTTTTGTAACCATAAGTTCTTTTTACCCATAATCAGAAATTCTATCAAAAGAAAAAGGAGAGCAAAGCCTGCAAAATACTGGAATTTCTCATCATATTCCTCAAAAACCCGGGATTTATATTCTGTTTTGTCCAATTCATTTAATTTTTCCATTAAAAGAAATAAGCCTGTAATTCCTTTTCCTGAATGAATATAATACCCATTTGTTATTTCTGCTAATCTTCTTAACGTTCTCTCATCCAACTTACTTACAATCACATTCCCGGTTTTATCCTTTTTAAAATCTTTACTACCATAATAGAGGGGTATAGGCACTCCTGATGGGTCCCCAATTCCAATTGTATGCACAACAACTCCTTCTTTCTTTGCTTTTTCTGCTGCTTCAAATGCACCAGCCTCATGATTTTCCCCGTCGGTGATAATAATTACTGCTCTCGAATTAGTTGAAATTATTCCATTGTCATTCATTAGTACAGGGGAGAAAGATTTTAATGCAAGGTCAATTGCAGCGCCCAGGTTAGTCCCTTGTTTGGATACTATATCTGTACTTATTGATTCCAGAAACATTTTAGCAGCAGAATAATCATTTGTGAGGGGAATTTGGGTATAAGCATCCCCCGCAAAAACAATTAATCCGATTTTATCATCTTCCAATCCATCCAGGAGTCTGGATACAGCTTGTTTTGCACGGATAAGCCTGTTAGGTTCAATATCCTGGGCAAGCATACTGTTTGATACATCCAGAGCAATAATTATTTCACGACCTTTTTTTTCGATTTCCTTCAGCTTAGATCCAATCCTGGGGCCTGATAATGCAAGAACCAACAAACTATATGAGATAAGCATAATAGAAAATTTCAACCCATTTCTAAATGGTGACGCATCCGGAAAAAGTTCTTCATGCAATTTAGGATTTGCAAATTCCTTCAGCTGTTTACGTGTTTTATGTCTACCAGTAAAAAATAAGATGATTAATACCGGTATCAGTACTAATCCATACAATATTTCAGGATATGCAAAGCGTATCATACCTTAGAGAATTACGGGATGCTCTTAATAAATGTACTTCGTAATAATATTTCCATGAGAAAAAGAATAACTGCAGTCAACAGATAAGGAAAATATTCATCTTTTCTTTTACTGAATTTTTCCACATCAATAATTGTTTTTTCCAATTTATCAATCTGCTGATAAATTAATGTGAGTTTGGCATTGTCAGTTGCCCTGAAATATTGACCTCCTGTTTTTCCAGCAATCTCTTTTAAAACCTTTTCATCAATTTCTACCTGAACATTCTGGACTTGAGTACCAAAGACTGTTTGAACTGGCATTGGTGCAGTTCCGATTGTACCTACACCTATAGTATATACCCTAATGCCATATTGCACTGCAATTTCAGCTGCTGTAACAGGACCAATCATGCCCCTGTTATTAACACCATCAGTTACTAGAATAATTACTTTACTTTTTGCTTTGCTGTTCCTAAGCCTGTTGACGGAAGTTGCCAGTCCCATTCCAATGGCAGTTCCATCTTCAATCATCCCAAACTTAATGTCCTTCAACTGATTGATTAACACTGCCTTATCAGGGGTGAGTGGGCAAAGGGTATAGCTTTCTCCACTGAAAGCTACAATAGCAAACCTGTCATTTGGTCTTCCATTAATAAACTGTGCCGCAACATCTTTGGCAGCTTCCAGCCGGTTTGGTTTAAAATCCATAGCCTGCATGCTTCCAGATACATCCATACATAAGCTGATATCTAAACCTTCTGAGCTGGTTGTCTCCCATTCATTTGGTGATTGTGGTCTGGCTAGTACAATTATAAGCAAGCCCATCACAATAAAACGCGACGCAACCATTCCTTGTTTAAAGTAATATCTGAATGGTTTTGCCTGTCCGGCAAAAGGAGCAATGCTCGACATACGAATAGCGGCTTGTTCCTTTCTTTGCCGCAATAAATACCACACCAGTAAGACTGGCAAAAGAGTCAATAAATATAAAAATTCCGGATTTCCAAAGACTAAGTGATTCATTATACAATCATTTTTTGTCCAGAATTATGTAAAGAGGCATTTTCTTTCAATAATTCATCCCTGGTTTTTATCTCTTCCAATTTTGTTTTCTCCACAAAAAAATATGCATTATTAAGGTTAGACTGATTTTCTGTCGGAAGTGGATCGTGCTTAGCAAACTTAACCATATCAGAGGTTTGTAAAATCTCTTTTAACATTTCTTTCACATCATCTTCCTTATTAACCTTATAAAAATCACCCAGAATTTCATCTGTTACGCACTCCATCGATCTGAATTTATAACGATTTTCCAAATATATTCTGAGGATATCCGATAGTCTGACATAATACTCCTTAACTTTTCCATCCTGCCAGAGCTTTTCGTCTTTAAGTTTATCAAGAGCATTAAATGCTATAATATGTGGAGGGAGTTCTTTTTTTGTCGATAAGAAAACTGGTTTTTTCTTTCTGAAACGGAGATACAAATAAATAAATATTGCAACAAGTATTAATGTGCCGAAACCAATACCTAGATAAGGCAAAAGTTCTCCAAAGCTGAGTGGAGTATTAATCAGTGGTTTGATATCCTTAATAGCTTGGGTAGTATCAATATCAGGGATGTACACTTGAAGGTATAATGAATTGGAATGGAGTGTATCTGTGAGATCATGATAGGTATAATATACAGGAATTGCAGGTATAACAAATTTTCCAGAATCAAAAGATGTAACAATATATGTTTGAGAAATAATTTCTTTGTTATTGAGTTTACTAGTATCCGTATGGACGTTTCCAATCATTTCAAGTTTAGCAGGAAGACTGTCCTTTAACTCACTAATTTTTACATTTGCCTGAAGTTCTTTTTTCACTTCTATGTGCAGCTTAACCTGCTCACCAATAGAAATTAATGTTGAATCCAACCATGTGTTGATCTCAGCAACCTGTCCATTTGAAGGAACGGTAACAAAAAATGTCCAGCAGAGCGATAATATTATATGGTAAACCTTATTTTTCATCAAATAATATCTTAACCTTAACGCTTTTTGAAAAGTGCAGTCAGCGGTTTCACATAATCTTCAGATGTATTTATTTGCACATAATCTACTCCGGATTTAGTAAATAAATCATGGATACGACTATCCTGTTTTCTCCAATAATCTTTATAATCTTTACGTACTTTACGTGATGAAGTATCTACCCATTGAAATGTTTTTATTTCCGGGTCAACAAATTTCACAAGTCCCATTGCAGGAAGTTCTATTTCCCTCCTGTCATAAATTTTTAAAGCAACCACATCATGCTTCCGGTTTGCAATTCTCAATGATTCTTCAAAATCAGCACATAAAAAATCAGAGAGGATAAAGGCTGTGCATCTTTTTGTTATCGCATTAGTCAGAAATTTAAGAGGAATTGAAAGATCCGTTAATTCACTTTCAGGCTTAAATTCAATAAGTTCTCTTATTATATGCAGGATGTGTTTTCTTCCTTTCTTAGGTGGTATAAATTTTTCTACTTTATCACTAAAAAACAATACACCAATTTTATCATTGTTTTGAATTGCAGAAAAAGAAAGTACAGCAGAGATTTCGGCAATAATATTTTTTCTTAATTGTGTAACTGTCCCAAACTTACTACTTCCACTAACATCTACCAGTAACATAACTGTGAGTTCTCTTTCCTCTTCAAATACTTTTATATAAGGATGATTAAACCTGGCTGTAACATTCCAGTCGATATTTCGAGTATCATCACCATATTGGTACTCTCTTACCTCACTGAAGGTAATGCCCCTTCCTTTAAAAGCGCTATGGTACTGTCCGGCAAAGACATGTCTAGATAGTCCCCTGGTTTTAATTTCTATCTTACGTACTTTTTTTAATAAATCGGTTGTTTCCACCAAAATATTCTTTTTTTGCTTTTCTTTTTAACTACTTTTTTTTTACACTTACAACAAAGTACCACTCTTTTTTCTCCAGATTTACTATAAATTGATCATTTTCAACAGTATATTCCCAATTATTTTCATCAATTTTTTTATATCTCTTCTGCAAATCTTTCAACACAAAATCAAATTCCGAATAATCACAAACAAGCCTTGTATTGGTTGAAATATTTTTATCATCAAAAAAAACTATCAGAGTTTTGGTTCCTTGGGCATTCAAATATTTTAAGTAATTAAAATTTTGATTTTTAGAGGAATTATCCAGGTTGAAACCTTTCATCTCTTTCCTCACCAGGCTTGTAAGCTGGTTTTTTTCAATTCCAATTAGGTGCTGCCCAAAACAAAACATCCAGGCAAATACATTAAGAAAAAAAACCAGAAATATAATTCTCATGGATGGTTTAATATTTTTATGGTACTTCGATATTATTTAAAATGTCGGTAACAATTTCCTCTGCAGTAATATTTTCCGCTTCGGCTTCATAACTAAGACCAATCCTGTGTCTGAGAACATCATGGCAAACAGCACGAATATCCTCTGGAATGACAAATCCCCTTTTCTTTAAAAAAGCATAAGCTTTTGCAGCTTTTGCAAGATTAATACTTGCTCTTGGAGAACCGCCATAATTGATCATTGCTGTAAATTGGTCGAGACCGAATTTAGCCGGTTCTCGTGTTGCAAATACAATATCAAGGATATAGTTTTCAATTTTCTCGTCAAGATACACTCCTTTCACCAATTCCCTTGCTTTAAGGATTTCATCTGGCGTCAATACTTTGTTAGCCGTGGGGAAATCCATCGATGTATTTTCCCTGATAATTGACCTCTCTTCTTCGCGTTGAGGATAAGAAATTACAACCTTAAGCATAAACCGATCGACCTGGGCTTCAGGAAGCGGGTAAGTTCCTTCCTGTTCAATAGGATTCTGTGTGGCAAGGACAAGGAAAGGTTGTTCAAGAGGATAAGTTTTTTCACCAATAGTTACCTGTTTTTCCTGCATAGCTTCAAGCAAAGCACTTTGAACTTTTGCAGGAGAACGGTTAATTTCATCAGCCAAAATAAAATTTGCAAATATTGGACCTTTTTTTACAATAAACTCCTCCTTTTTCTGACTAAATATCATTGTACCAACTAAATCTGCAGGGAGAAGATCAGGTGTAAATTGAATCCTACTAAATTTTGCATTTATAGTATCTGCTAAAGTCCTTATAGCCAATGTTTTAGCAAGTCCTGGTACTCCTTCAAGCAGAACATGACCATCAGAAAGTAGTCCTATCAGTAAACCTTCCAGAAGATGCTTCTGTCCAACAATAACTTTCTGCATTTCAAGATATACCATGTCAACAAATTCACTTTCTTTTTTAATTCTCTCATTTAATTCTCTTATGTTTGTTGGTTCTTTCATAATGTTAAGTGTTAATGCTCAATTTTACTGGCACAAAATTGACTATTTTTTATTATTTATCAAATATTTTAATCATTCTGAACGCTTTAAAATTAAGGAAAAGTGCCTATTTTTTGTTAAAAAATGTTAAACCTGGTGAATAAAGAGTAAAAGAGAGAATTAGTTTATTATAATTAAATTTAAGTTCAAATATTCAGCCTTGTTTTCGAGATACTTTATAAAGATTTCATTTAAGGGAACAAATTATCATGGATGGCAGGTCCAACCAGCGGCTATAACTGTTCAGGAGATTTTGAACAGGACTTTAAGTCTTATCCTCAAGGAAGATATTATCACTACCGGTGCAGGACGCACAGATTCGGGAGTACATGCTTCGAACTTTATCGCACACTTTGATTCGAGAAATAAAACTCTTCATACGAGGAAAGATCTGATTCAAAGATTAAACAGTTTTTTACCAGAAGACATAATGGTTCAAAACATCATTAGTGTAAAAGTCTCTGATCATGCCCGCTATAGTGCACTTTCCCGCACTTATCATTATGTCGTATCCACCCGGAAAAATGTATTTCTAAATCACTTTAGTCATCGAATATTCTGGAAAATTAATCTGGATACTATGAATGAAGCATGCCAAATAATTAAAAACCATGATGATTTCACCAGTTTCAGCAAACAAAATAGTAACAATAAAACCAACATATGCCATATTTATCAAGCTGAGTGGAGAGAAGTCTCTGAAGGAATTATTGTTTTCAGGATTACTGCTAATAGATTCCTTAGAGGTATGGTACGGGCATTAGCAGGTACAATAATGGATGTTGGCAGAGGAAAGATTACGCCTCAAATATTTGAATCTATCCTGTTGGAAAAAGACCACAGAAAAGCAAGTATGGCCTTTCCCGCAGAAGGTTTATTTCTGACAAATATCACATATAGTGAAGACATTGAGAAAAGTGGATCTTATTCACCTGGTATATCAATTATACCTTTATCTGATCTTTTTTTCTAAACATGAGATTTGACCTGAATACCTCCTTTTTCGTATCATTGTTTACCGCAGATATTCGGTAAAAAGTTTCGGATAAATTTTCCATAAAAAAAGCAATTTCATTTCCTATATGACTTTCACTCAGGTAATTAATTTCTAATTCATCTATTATTAATCCTTCCCATAAATAATAGGGAATTAAATTTGTGCACCATTCTATATACCTTGCATTGTTGACATGCTGGTATATATCAATATCAGAATTTTGTACGACTGATGATCTGATAAATAAACCATCATTCAATCCGGTTAACCTTCCAGGCTGACCTGATCCTGAATATATTCCCATACAAGGTATTTTTTGAAACTCCCGCGAAATCCTGTTAGGTCGGTGGGTGTTTACATCAATGATCAACCATGAAGTACTCGCGGCTATTAATACTTCTTCCGTCTCGCTAAAAATCTTAAAATCCCTGTATGCGAAAAGCCCCTCGATAGAATTGCCCCATGTATGTAAAATAATCTTTTCGCCCCACATCGGGTAGTTATATACTTTAATTTTTAGACCCGACAAAATCCATAATTTTCCTGCTTTCTTTAGATCAGCATATCCTACACCGCATGCTTCAGCATGCCGCCAAGCATTTTCCTGAAGTAAATGTGCGATGGAATGAAAATGCAATTTCCCAGATTTGTCAGTCTGGAAGGATCGCACGTTCTCAGTTGCAGTCCAAACTTCAGGTGCTTCCATGCCAATTCAATGATGGTTATTCAAAGGTTTCATCCTATCTCATCCCTAAGAGTTCCAAATTTCCCATGATTTTTCAGCTTGTAAATGGAGCATTCGTAAACCATTTGAAGTAAGTGCTCCCCGTTCTTTACCCTTCTTTAAAAAAAGTGTTAAAGCAGGATTATAGACAAGATCAATCAAAATGTGCGATTTTGTAATATAATTATAAGGAATATCAGGGCAGGAATCAATATCAGGATATGTTCCAAGCGGCGTTGTATTAATAATAAGTTTATACTTTAGAAAAAGAGACTTATCCATCTTCCCATACTTAATATGCCCTGACTTTCTGCTGACAAATAAGTATGATATTCCCATCTGATCTAAAGAATACGCAACTGCCTTCGATGCTCCCCCGGTTCCTAAAATAAGTGCTTTTTTAGGATACCTGTTTGATAATTCCTTCAAGGATTCTGAAAAGCCATAAATATCAGTATTAAAACCTCTTATATAGGGATTGTCATTTTTTCGAGTAATTTTTAATGTGTTCACCGCCCCTACTCTCGCAGCATCTGGTTCGATTGAATCCAGATAAGCAAGAACTTCTTCTTTATAAGGTATTGTAACATTTAGTCCATAAAGATCAGGATTTCCACGAATAATATCGGGTAATAATGAAATAGATTCAATTGGAAAATTCTGATATTCACAATCAAAAATATTTTCTATTTTAAATTTTTTTTTAAAATATCCGACAGAATAGGAATGGGAGAGTGGAAAACCTATAAGTCCAAATTTCCTCATAATTTTTTATCCTGGAATTTCTCAGGTAGAAAATCGAATAAAGTATCACCCCTTAGTCCGAGCCGCAGAGCTTCAAGGGAAACAACTTCATTACTAGCAATATTTCCAAGGTTTACATTGGTACCGCATAACTTAATAAACCATACCTGCTGGGCTTTGGTAGGAGCTTCCCATAATACGTTTTCTACAGGAATATGACCTATGATATCGTCTATCAGTTCAGTGTTTGCAGAACCATCCGGATTATATATGCCGATAGTGCCACTTTCACGAGCTTCAGCAATTACTTTCCATGCACCTGCTTCGAGTTCAGATTTCATATAGCTAACCCAGACATCCGGAAGGATTGTGACCCCCTTCACCTTTGAGCCCACTTCAGATAATACAGTGAAATCCTGGCTAAGCTTCTTGATATATGATAGTTTCTCATGATGATCGAGTTTTATTGAACCATCTGATACCTCAACATATTCTAATCCATATTTGGTAATTAATTTTCTAAATTCGTCAAACATATTCCTAACAACAAAAAGTTCAAAGAGAGTTCCTCCAAAATAGGGTTTAAGACCTGCATTCTTATACAGTATAACTTTTTCTGATAATTGTGCTGAGATTAGGGCTGTGCCGAATCCAAGTTTAACAAGGTCCGTATATTCTTCGCTGCTTTGGATGAAGCTTTCGGCTTCAATAAGACTAAGACCCTTATCCATCATCATGGTGAGTCCAGCCTGCCTTTCTTTCCTGGTCCGTACAGGTAAAAATGGAAGATTGTAGTTCATAATTATTTATCTTCTGGAATGAATCAATTTCTGTATACGTTTTGCTGTTTTGCCCTGGGGATAAAAATCATAAAATGTTTCAAGTGACTCAGGGTCTATTTCTAATCCCTTCAGTAAAAAACTCAATCCACTCTTCTGATCGTGCAATAAAAAACTGTTTGCAGCTGAAAGGTATAAAATTTTTGCGTCACCTGGATTCTCTAATATTGCTTTTAGAAGAACATCTAATGCTTTCACATATTGTTTTTCTTTGATGTATATTCCTGCCAGGTTTTCCCATGCCTCTTTATCTTTGGAGTCCAACATTACTGTCTGAATATAACATCTTATCGCCTCGGAATTAAAATTGATTTTCTCATAGCTTTCTGCAAGATTAAACCAGTATTCCGGATTGTCATTGTCAAATTCCAATGCTTTTAAAATATGAACAATAGCATTATTGTATTGTTCTTTTGCCATATATGCTAATCCTGCTCCAAACCATCCTTCAGCAAAGGAATTATCAAGTTCGATAACCTTCTGATATACTTTCAATGCCTGATCATATGCTTCCATTTCCTCATAACATTCACCAAGGTAACACCAGGCTTGTATATGTTCAGATTCTAGGTCAAGAAATTCTTTGTAAACCCTCACAGCACTATGGAAATCGCCGTCACTTGCGTACAGATTTGCCTTGTTAAAATACGCGGATGCATATGAGGGATTTACAGTAATAGCATAATCATATGCTTCAAGAGCCTCAAGCGGTTTATTTATCTTATAGTAAACAACTCCCAGATTGTACCATACATTATCTGAGAAGGGATCTTCGTCCAGATATTTATTATAAAAATCAATACTTGCGGAATAATTATGTAACCTTTCATAATAATATCCAAGGTCATATAATACGGAAAGATTTGCAGGATCGATCTCAAAGGCTAGTTTAAGATATTTTATGGCCAGGTTGTATTTTCTTGCATTCTCAAAGGCAATTGAA
>CAZKMG010000049.1:2891-15013 GCA_964553465.1 uncultured Bacteroidaceae bacterium | reverse complement strand
AAGCTTGAACAGTTCCATCACTTCATCGTTAATATTGCAGATTTTAAAAAACCCATAATTATTATTGGCTGTTTTCATTAACGATAGGAATACTCCAAATCCTGTGCTATCAACAAAATCAATCCCGGTTAGGTCAAGTATCAATTTAGTATTAGGAGCATTGAAAAGAGATTTAACTTCCTCTTTTACTGAATCAGTAATCAATGCATTGAATCTGGTGACATCCTTAAATGAAACAACAACCACATTGTTAATATTTTCAGTTTTAAGCATTACCGTTAAGATTAATATTACAAATTATTCTTATAATTATTTAATTCCTGTATGGCTTCTGCGCATTCCTTTTTAAATAGATCGATATACATTGGATACTCACTATGATTTTTACCTTCATTGACGAGTAGTTCTAATTCTCTTAGCTTTTCAGACAATTTATTCATACCCATAATAGCTACAGATGATTTTGCTTTATGCGCAAGCTTTCCAAGTGCTTCAAAATCCCTTTTATCATTTAGCTCCTGCAATTCATTTCCAATTTCAATAGCTTGCAAAATGAAAATATCAATGATTTCAATAATCAACTCCCGGTTATTCCCGGTGCTTGACATAAGGTATTTCAGGTTTGTCTTTTTCACTTAAAATAAATTAAAAAACGAGCATGTTCGCTAAACACAAATATGGATGAAAATCTTACATGCGAGTTCCATCCGACCATTAAAAACAAATTATTTACGGATGAAAAAACTAATTTAATAGAATTCCAGCAATTCTACTAATTTAATATTTAAAAATCGGCGGCAAAATATCCATAAATACAATAATTTCTGTACATTTCAGCTGAGAATGAAAATGAATATTCGTTTTGGTAAATGGAATTTATGATCTGTGAATTTTATGATACAATTTCAATCTTGATTTATCATATTTTCATGAATAAATATTTGTAATTTTATTAAAAATGATTTTTAAATTCGTTTTGATCATCTGAAACTTTCAAACTAATTCACCGTATATATAATGATATCCAACACCCAATTTAGTTCTATGTACAAAATATCCCTCATTTTAATAATTTCAATTCTGACTCAATACCTTTCTTTTTCACAGGTATCTGAAAAGAATAAAAGGAATTCAAGGCAAGCATATAACAAAGCAATTGATCATATCCAGGCTGCAAATTATGAAGCTGCACTATCCTATCTTGAAGCATCTTTAGATCTGGACCCTGGTTTTACGGAAGCATTAATACAAAGAGGAAAGGTTGAAATAGAACTTAGACTTAATTCCCAGGCCTTGGACGATTTCCTGTTTGCTGCCCAAATGGATGATAAAAATGGAGAATCTTTTTTTTATATCGGATATTTGCAGTTTAAAGGGGATACCGGGAAAGTTATTATTGAAAACTATGATAAAGCAATTGAAAAGGGCTTCAAAACACCTCAGTCCTATTATAACAGGGGTCTGTATTTATTAATAAACAATGATTTTTCCGTCGCTATTGAGGATTTTACTTCAGCGATAAGTTTAAAGGAAGATTTTGCTCTGGCATATCATGATCGTGCTGTGGCTAAATATAAATTAGGCGACTTACAAGGTGCAATGCAGGACTTTAAATATGCCACAAATTTTAAGCATGATTTTCCTCTTGCCTTTATTAATTTGGGTACTGCCAAAACTGCATTGGGTGATTATGCAGGAGCGATTGAAGATTATACAATAGCATTAAGTCTTGATTCAAGTTTATTTATTGCCTACAATAACCGGGGGAGTACAAGATATTTATTAGGTGATAATGCCGGGGCTATAGAAGATTTTAATAAAGCTTTAATCCATGCTGAAAGATATTATCCTGCCTCAAATAACAGAGCATGTTCTTTAGCAAAAGAAGGTAAATATGCTGAAGCATTAACTATTTTAAACGAAGTAATTGAATCAGATAATGAATTTGCCAGAGCATATCTAAACCGTGGATTAATTAAAGAATTACAAGGTGACCTGGAAGGGGCATGTGCTGATTGGGAAAAAGCAGTTGAAATGGGTATAGCAGAAGCTCAAAATTATGTTAAAGAATGCAAGTAAAGATTATTTAAAAAATCATTATTAATGAAATCGCCAGCAATCATAATAATTTTGGTATTTTTTCTTTTCAGAGTCAACATTTCAGCTCAGAATAAAAACCATTCGGATATAAAGATCATTAAGAAGGAGTTCAAAACTGAAAATGAGGAAGGATTTGATGAAGCCTGGAATAATATAAAAGAAGCAAATATCTTATTCAGGGAGGGAATTGGAACATATCCACAAGCCAGGGATTATTATTTGCAAGCACATCAGTATAATAGTGAAAATGCCGAACTTAACTACCTCATTGGAGTTTGTTACCTTTATTCAGACGATAAATACGAGACTATAAAGTATCTTAGAAAAGCATACGATAAAAAACCAAAAATTAGTCCTGAAATTCATTATCTCCTTGGCAGAGCCTATCATCTGGTCCTTGAATTTAATAAAGCAATTGAAGAGTATAATGCTTTCCTTAATGCATTACCGGATGATGAAAAAGCTTCCAGAGGGGCATCTATCAATAAATTGGTTGAGGAATGTACAAACGGGAAATCTATTATTGAGAATCGGAAAAGGGTAATTATCACAAATATGGGAGACAGTATTAATTCATCATATGATGATTATTTTAGCATTTTTTCAAATCATGATTCAACATTATTTTTCACTTCACGGAGATATATTGATAAACATTCAAAGAGAAATCCATATGATAATAAATACTATGAGAATGTATTTATGAGTCATTTTATTGACGGTAAGTGGAGCACTGCTCAACCATTAAGTAAAAAAATTAATGGTTCGGGTAATGAGGCTATTGTTGGAGTATCAAATAATGATTCAACAATATATATCTATAAGGGTAAGGTAAATGGTGGTGGTATTTATGTAAGTACAATGAAAAATGGAGACTGGAAATCTCCGGAAAAAATGCCTTCTAAACTCACCAGTAAACAGGTAGAAACTTCTGTATTTCTTTCATCTACAGGGGATACAATGTATTATATTTCAGCAAATGAAGACCTTACTTTAGGTGGAAGAGATATTTTACGATCTATAAAAAACGAAAAAGGTAATTGGGAAAAACCTCAGAATTTGAGTAGTATTCTGAATTCACCTTATAATGAAGAGGGAATTTTTATTACTGCTGATGGAAAGGACATTTATTTTTCTTCAAAGGGTCATAATACAATGGGTGGTTACGATATATTCAGAAGCAGTTTTCAACCTGATGGCACCTGGTCAGATCCTGAAAATATGGGATACCCGATTAATACTCCTGACGATGATCTATTCTTTTCCTTATCACCTGATGGAAAATATGGATATTATTCCGCAATACGGGAAGGAGGACTCGGGGCAAAGGATATTTACAAAGTTACATTCCTGGGATCTGAAAAAGAACTCTTGCTGGAAAGTGAAGATATCTTGATTGCAGGGATACTGGATTCATTAAAAACGGGATTTTTTTCAACACCGAAGTACATTGAAGTGGATTCTTTTTTCTACATTACCGGGAAGGTCCTTGATAAAAAAACAAATGAACCTGTAATGGCGAAGCTTGAGTTTATTGATGTTAGTGAATCAAAAATTATTGCAACCGGAATGACTGGCGATAGCGGAGTATATAAAGTAAAATTTGATGCGCCAAAAAATTATGGAGTTGAAATTATGGCAAAAGATTATTTATTTTTTCTTGATGCGGTCGATATGACGAAAGCAAGCGCAGATAAACCTTATGTTAAAGATTTTTATCTTGAAAAAATTGAAGTAGGGACCAAAGTTGTACTCCAAAATATATATTTTGAAACAAACAAAGCAATCCTCACTGCAGCATCCTATCCTCAATTGAACCGGGTTATCGATTTTATGAAAAATAACGAATCTATCAGGCTCGAAATATCTGGACATACTGATAATATCGGATCACTGAAAGTAAACACAAAATTATCTCAGGACAGGGCAAAAGCAGTTGTTGATTATATTGTGGCAAGTGGGATTGATAAAAGCAGGCTTGAATCTAAAGGATATGCATTCAGTCAACCTATTGCACCAAATAACACTCGCCAAGGCAGGGAAAGAAACCGTCGGGTAGAATTTAAAGTTATTTCGAAATAATCAACAATGGAGAAAAATCTGGCAAAAAAGTTTTTATCCTGATAGTATATTTTATTTTTAGTTAATTAAATCCGCTTTATAAATTCATACCCTTTTTTAATGCTTCGGATACAGCTACTTCAACTTATTCGGAATTATATACAAAGGTTTCTTTAGGTTGAGCAGCAACCTCAAATCAGCATAAATAATCATTAATCACGCAAGTGCTATTAATATTATTTTAACCATATATTGTATAAAATGAATTAATAAATTTTAAACTTATTTATCTATGGTTATCAAATGAAAAAACTGATAGTTTTATCCGTATTACTGGCCCTAACGATATTGACATATATTATTTTTTTCGAGAGAAAAAGTGTTGATATAAATGTTCCGGCTTACTCTAAAAGAAGCGGAACAGCCATTATAATAACTGGTGCTGCAGCTCGCATACCCCAGGAGGCAGCCTTACTTGAGGAACTGTATTACAGGGGGTTAATGAGAAATGTAGTATTCATTTCGGGTGTCAGTTCCGGAGCTCTTAACGCGGTTATTCTGAATGGAATTTTAAGTGGAAAAATGACATGGTATGATTATAAGGATATTCTTTTTAATTTGAAAAATAAAGATGTTTTCATTCAGGAAGGTAAAAAAATTCCTGTCAACACTGAACCGGTCCGACAATTAATGGAGCGAGTTGTGGAAGGCAAATTAGGGTATCATCAAATCGGGGACCTCCCTTTCATGACCGAGATATCTATAGTTCAAATAAAAGATCTCGACCTTAAAAAATCAGTGTACAGAATGTGTAGTCGTAAGATTAACAGTGAAACAGACACAACATTAAATTTAGTTGATATTATGATGGCATCCTCCGCCTTCCCGATTGCTTTTCCTCGTGTGAGAATAAGGAATGTAAAAACAATTCCCGATGCTGACTATATTGATGGTGGTGTGGGTGATGATCATGTCCCATACCATGCGCTGCTCGAGTATGAAAAGTACAAGGGAGTGGGGGTTGAACGGGTTTATATAATAAGCAGAAAGAGCGACAGCATTCCTGAAGTGAGCGAGGAATTAAAAGGGTTAGGAATAAATGATAAGGGAGTATTTGATAAAATGAACATCAGCCTTGACAATATACTGAAAAAGGGTATCTTTAAAAGACTTGAAGCATATGCTGATGAGGCTCCAGAACTTATCCCGCTTAGTTATGTTTGGATACCGGATTTTCAAGCTGATTTCCTTCTCTTTAACTTTGAGCACATGAAATTACAATATGAGACTACTTTACAATGGGCTAAAAAACATGATCCGGTACCTCTTGCTGATTTTCTGGGACCTTATTATGAAAAGGAAAAGTAACCATCCTTTTCAGTCCATCTCATCAACCTTCTAAATCAAGATCTGTCATTCTTAATTATTCTTAAGTTAAAAAATCCGCCATCGCAAATCCGCCCTCAGCAATGGAGAAGATTTCGGATTGCTTTTCTGTCATTCTTTAATATTGAACCAGTATTGATATTTAGGGTTTACAGCTATAAAGACATTTTGTTGATACTTATATTCATAATTCCGGATCCAGATCTCATTTCATTATTAAAAAAGCATTAATTTTAACAATTGCATTCAGTTTAGTCGGATTCGTAATTATTCCTTTAATTTCCAAGTTAGTAGGATGTAAAAATTGTGAGATAAAAGAAGATTGTCCTTGGATGTATAAGAAATAGTTAACAAGACAAAATTTCAGAAAAAATATCTATCTGTATTGTAGGATTTAGAAGTATTCACCATTTGGTATCCGACTCAAATTCAATAACTTTTTTTGTCCTTCAATTATCTGTATCTAAATTCTTATGAGTAATTTTAGCTGTCAATTCTCTAGAAATGCTTCCTGAAATCCTCTCCATCCGAAAATCCCTCAATAAAGCTTATTTAAAAGTAAAGCCTGTTCGCTCAAATATTGAAATTTTCAAATCAAATATTTCAAAACTATATAGTCAAATAAATTCATCTGAATCAGATGAACATCATAAAAACATCCTTGCAACATTTCTCAGGAATACCTATTATGAACCAGATCACTATATCAATACCAAAGGTCGGACTGATCTTGTAATTCATAACGGGAAGGATAGTAAAAGTTCTGTTGGAGTAATTATTGAGACGAAAAGGCCAAGAAGCAAAGCTGAAATGCTTTCAAAGGAAAATCTAAATGTAAAAGCAGTTCATGAACTGATCCTCTATTACTTAAGAGAAAGAATTACCGTTAGGAATCTTGAAATTAAACATCTCATTGTGACTGACCTGCAATGCACAAACTATTAGTGTGTTGAAAAACGGTCATCAATTCAGTCAACAAGAAAATTAAAAATTATGATGTAACTACAATGTCGTTTTTTAATTCGACGAAAGAAAATATTTGTCTGGAAAAGCGAAATGCTGAAGATAAGTGCAATAAAAATATGCCATCGTTTCGTTACAGGTACTCAGGTGTAAATGGATGTGATTGTTAGATAAAGTTACTATTCCTTTCTCGTTTTCCGGTTCTCCATGAATTGATAAACCAGTAAAGCGGACAAGCTTCCTATGGCAGAATAAATTAATAGCCGCTTAAAAAGTTTCTTGTCCGGATTGTTTTGTATTTCTTTGAGCATATTCTTTATTCCTGACACCAGCAAAACTCCTATTATTTGCAGTTTAGTATCCTGTTCATCAAAAAAACTGCTTAATCTTTCGTTGGTATTGAATAATAATTTGGCTAGGTCTGTTGTGTCAGAAATTGATTTTTCAGATACACTCAACTTTTTTTCAAGCCGAAGTTTTCGTTTATGAATATCTTCGAGGGAATGAATGTTGCTAAATATCTTCGTCTTCATCTTCTTCCTCCCTTTGCCGTTTCAATAACATTTGGATAAGTTTTTTACTTAATGGCTTAAAAATTAAAGCCTTTCTGAAAATAATGAATATCAGTAATAGAAGAATATATAATCCGGTAACGGTCAGGAAACCTAAGCCTGTATTATCCCAATAATTGCCCAGATAATTAGCCAGGGCTAAGGAGAGAACAAAAAAGATTACAGACGAAAGCATTACAATGATGATAACCTGAAGGATCATGCTGATTAAAACGATAATCTTTTCGGTGATATCCAACCGGGTTATGGTGTATTTGGTTTCAAGAAAAGTTTTGATTTCTTTAAATATTGAAAGCATAGGGTTTTATTTAAAGTTGAGAAAAAAGCAAAACCAGTCTTAGTAGCTGGTTTTGCTTGATTTGTTAAGCCGGTTCTTTGTCTTTGACTACTTTTTCTTTACTAAAAGTTTTTTTAGCTTTTTTGTTCAAATCGTCGATCGTTTCTTTAGCTTTCTCACTCAAATCATTGATTGAATTTTTGATTTTCTTTCGAGTGTTTATGCCTTTGTCAGGGGCGAGTAATAAACCGGCAGCAGCTCCGGCCAGAGCTCCTACGATGAATGATAACATTACTTTTGAAAAATCTTTCATAACTGCTTGGTTTTTGAATTAATATAGGTTTATTTAAGTTATGATTATAAGTTACAATAATTTTGCGTATTAATCAAGTTTATTCTAATTAATTCGCAAAACCGCTGGTGCGGTATAATATACCAAAGCATATTTTAAGTGGTTTAATGATTCACTATTATGATAATTAATAAGTTGAAGCATTGCTACTGCAGTTATTTTAGAAAGTATGCATACTGAAATCCCCAGATCTGTTTTAGCATAATTTGGATTTTGATTATGAGCCCACTCATAAAATTTTAATAAAATAAACTTACCAGCCTTTTCTTAGCTACCTTTAACATACCGGATGAGATATCAACTCCATAACCCTTTCCTGTTTTCCCTGCCAACTTAGCTATTTGATTCAAGCAATGTCCTGTTCCAAAACCGATCTCCAGAAAGGTTTCTCCTTTTTTAATGATTAACTGATCTAACCTCATTTTTCTATAATTTCCCTCGATATCCCTCTGTAAAAGAATCGTAAAATTGACTGATTCTGTCATACCTTTTTTTTGTTTGAGTCTTGGTTCTATATACTCGTGATACATTTTGATTGTTTGAATTCATTCTATCGTCACTCTACCCTACCTTTTGTGAAGAATTCTTTCACTGAGGGATTTTCTGATTCCAATGCGCTTGTAATAGTTCCTCTAAAAATTATTCTACCTTCCTCCAGAAAAACAATCCTGTCAGCAATTCTTAAAATACTTGCCACCTCGTGAGTAATTATTACCACAGTCATTCCCAGCAGTTTCTGCAGGTTAACTATCAGCTCATCAAGAGATGCCATAGAAACAGGATCCAGCCCTGCGCTTGGTTCATCACAGAACAGCAATGGAGGATCCATTACAATCGCTCTTGCCAGAGCAGCCCTTTTAAGCATCCCTCCGCTTAATTGTGAAGGGAACATATCATAGGAATCCCGAAGGTTTACAAGTTGAAGTTTAAGTCTGACGATCTTTTCAATTAAATCGGGTGGAAAGTTGGTATGTTGCTCAAGAGGAAGTGCTATATTTTCACTCACTGTGAGTGAATTTAACAATGCCCCATCCTGAAAAAACACTCCGAGCTGCTGATAAAACTGATTTTCTTCTTTTTCTTCAAGTTGTGAAGGATTTTTCCCGAGAACAGAAACTGTATCTTCGCTGGATGGATATAGTCCTAATAAATGCTTAAGTATTGTTGTTTTTCCTGAACCACTACTGCCAAGAATAACCATTATCTCTCCGCGGTCGACATGAAAACTGATATCAGACAATATGTATTTATCGTCTATAATCGATGTGAGCTCATTTACCTCAATTAATTTGTCAGATGTCATATTCATTACAGAGACAGATCTTATCAGTAAAATATTAAACCCATAATACTATCAGCGATTATTACAAGTGAGATGGCAACAACTACTGCAACGGTGGTCACCTTTCCAACGCCCTCAGCTCCCTGTTTAACCCTGAAACCAAAATAACTGCCGGTAATTACAATAATGTATGCAAAGACAATACTTTTTATAACGCCGAAAATAATATCCTTCATGTACAATGACTCCTCCATCCGGTGTATAAAAACAATAGGTGAAATATCGAGATAGACAGCTGCAATGATCAGTCCGCCTGTTATGCCCATTATATCAGCAATTATAGTTAGGAAGGGTAGAGTAACAATACCCGCGAGCATCTTAGGGACAATAATAAATCTTATTGGGTTTAAACCCATTGTTCTTAAAGCATCGATTTCTGATGTTACTTTCATTGTTGAAATCTCAGCTGCAATTGATGATCCACTTCTGCCCGCAACCATTATAGCTGTAATCAGGGGACCCATCTCACTCATCAAGGCAATGACAGTTAAATCAACTATATAGATATTTGCTCCAAAGGAACGTAACTGGGCTGCTGATTGCAATGCCAGAACCAGGCCAATAATGAATGACATTGTACCGACGATAAGAACAGCATTTACTCCGATTAGTACAGCCTGGTTAACGAATTCCCCCTTCCGTCGCATCGGTTTACGAAATAGGTCGGCCACTGACCAGTACGTAATATCAGCTGCAAGCTGGAGATATTTCAGGATGTTTTCATTAAACAGGTTTAATGTACTGTTCCCCACCATCTCAAAAAAACCAGCTTTGGGTAATGACTTGGACCTGTTTGATTTTTCCAGTCTGAACAAATTAAGTTTGCGTTGTATATCGTTACTTCCTCCTTCAATCTCAACGATTATGCCTTTCCCGGCATATTTATCATTCAGATAATATATTGTAGTAATACCGGCACTATCAACATAATCAAGTTCATCAAGATTGATTATCAACAGTTTGCCTTTGTAATTTTGAAGGTTATTCTCTATATCAAAAAGTAATTGACTTACTCTTGTAAGTGATAATGTACCACTAATTTTCAGTGTATTATCCTCAAGTAAAAATGAGGCAGATGTCGATTCGCTTTTTAACACAATCCGGTGATTTCTGAATTTTTAAGTCTTATCAGGGATCCCTGGTAAATAAGTTTCTGTTATCCATTATCATCGTGGAAAATATGCTGAGTTCCTCGCAGATTATATTACTGACCTCTATCGCAAATATGTTAATATCCTTTTGTTTAAGTGGATTTACCCTGTCAGCCTTATGGCTTAGAATTACCTGATCATTTGAATTATCAATTAATCTGAACTCAAGGTTTAAATGGGCTAAGGATGACTTATTCATCTCAATTAATTCCAGATTGTTTATAGAAGTCCAATATCTATAGTCCGGTATTGACCGACTGTATCTGGTTGATATACTTTGGAATATTCCTGATGATCCGAGGTACTCCTGTATCATCTCTTTTATCGCATCGGACGGTCTAATTGCCCATTGATGATAAATATAATAACTTACTTCATGAGAACTGGTCCTGTTAACAATTTGATTTCTCTGATAAACCAAGTTAACCTCAACATCGTCGATCTCACAATTCCCATTGATTACTGAAATTGAATCAACGGGAACAGGGATTTGGTCAGCAGGAATCTCAATTGTATAATACTTCCTGACAATTTTTTTTTCAGACATACAGCCTGTAAATACCAGGAAACAAATAATAAGTATAAATATTTTTGGCTTCATCCATGTAATTTTTAATAGTGTTAATATTTGGAATGAATATTTCCTTATTATTTATTCTTCAGCCTTTTATCAGGAATATTAATATCACGTGATCCTCTTAACAGTATTGAAGGATCGGTATTGATCTTATTTGATGTTTGCTCGAGATTTGAAAGAGTGATCCTGAGCAGCCTTATACTTTTTGTCAGCTCCAGGCTATTATAATGAACATTCTGATCTATCTTATATATCAATTGTTGGGTCTGATCTGTTACGTCTGCAAGATTCTGAATAAACAGTTTCAGATCAGAATCTTTCAGATGTTGTGAAATAAAATTTGTATTAGCGACAATCTGTTGGATTGTTTCACTTTGAATAATATTGTTTATACTATTAATGAGCTGCTTAAGTGTCAGACTAGATTCGCTTAGATTGCTTAATACAAGTTTTGCTGATTCTACATTTTCATTTATTGCTGATCTGTTCTCCTTAATTAGGGTATCAACCAGCTGAATCGTTGTATTCAGTTGTGCGGCCAGCAAATTTATATTTTGCGCAGCATCAGAGAATTTGTTAAGATTTTCCGGATTGGTAAATAGCTGAAGATTATTTATAACCTTTTCTGCCTTTTGTGCAATAATGTTTGCTCTTCCTGTAATCTCTTCGGCGGCCGATGACCCGGCTTTTATATACTCACCCTTGCTCAGGAATTCAGCCTGATTACTTCCTCCTCGTATCTCAATGGTTTTCAGCCCTGTAATACCCATTGATACAATATCAGCGTAAGCATCTCTTTTTATAGGAGTTCCGGGTTTAAGTGCAAGTTCAACGATAATTACATTAACATCTTGAGGATCAATGAATATATCCGAAATAGAGCCTATTGCTATTCCCAGGTAATTTACAGGACTTCCTACTTCAAGTCCGCTTACAGATATATCACGATATGAAACAAGATAATTATCAGATTTCCTGAACAACTTATTTGCCGCAAAAAATAATATCAGTGATAAAAGTAATACAAGACTGACAAAAATAAATATCCCTAATCTAATCTTCTGTGTTTTGGTTTTCATCTATTTTTCTACACTATGGATTTCCTTTTCATTGGCACATTCACCTTAGAGCTTTATTCCTCTAATATTATGACTCATCTTTTTTTGATTTTACAGTACTCCGTTTTTATTATCATTAATGCATGAACATTGTCAGGGATACTTCAATGATAAACCAAAGCGGGTCAAACCATACTGATTTTGAATTTATAACTCCGGAATCAGGCTCTCTTACCTGATAAGACTCCGGAATAAATGAATTAAGTTATCTTTTATAATAAAG
>CAZKMG010000049.1:0-2881 GCA_964553465.1 uncultured Bacteroidaceae bacterium | reverse complement strand
AGTTACATAAAATGAAAAACGTCAAAGAATAATATTAGGAAAACTATAATCATACATGTTATATAATCATTTACGTTAGCCTGAATTACGACTTATAGTATTAAAAACCTTATTACATGAAGGAGATAGTCTTCTAATAAGATATTCTACAACAATATCCTTAAACTATAGCTAAAATACATGTTTTTTTTTATGTAAGCAAACTTATTTGTTATTGTTAGGAATGAGATTTTCTTCAAGTTAACGCAAATACAAAAAAGGTAAATTAAGGATGTAATATTTTTTGCATTGTTATTTACTGTTTCTACATCATAACTATAAAATGGACAAGGATGCTCAATATCATTTAATTTTACATTTGTAATAGATTGATCTAAAGGTTGTTGTAAAAAATTACACCAATTCCGTCACCCATAAATTTAAAAACCCCTGTAAATCATTGATCTACAGGGGTCTAAAATTAGGAGTTGTGGTGCCACCTGAGATCAAACCCTTAACTACAATTCCCCCAAATGCTCCATAGACCTCATAGAAAGCAAACTGGTCTTTCTGTTCGATGCGTGAAAGATTAGAATTTTCAACTGTCCCACTGAGTAAAGTATGGAATAAGCCTGAAGACAAATAAAGTGCAAATACACAAAATAAAAAAGAGCCAGAAGGCATCTAACTCTTTGATTTTTAGCAGTGATTCCGCCGCGATTCGAACGCGGGACCCACAGCTTAGAAGGCTGTTGCTCTGTCCAACTGAGCTACGGAACCAATAAATCAGGTCGCAAAGTTAAAAAAAATTGTAAAATCTGCTTATATTTCATTCATCAAATAATATTTAGAAATTATGAGTATAATTTCTTTCTGATTTTTTAGGATGGACCCGGTAATAGAAAAATACAAAATTATTTATGTTGAGGATAATCCTACAGATTATGAGATGGTAAAAGCCATTCTTGAAGAAGAAGATGTATTGGAATGGATGATCTGTGTTGAGAAAAAAGATGAGCTTTTGGATGCTATTTCCCAAAATGACTTCAGTCTGATCCTGACTGAGTATTCTTTGCCCTTATTTCATGGATTCGAAGTCATAAATATTGCCCTTGAATATTGTCCGGATAAACCAATTATTATGATTACAGGTTCTCTCCCGGATGAAATTGCTATTGACACTATCAAAAAGGGAGCCTGGGATTATGTACTGAAACAGAATATTTATCGGCTATTGCCTGCTATTCGCAGTGTTATGGATAAGAAACGAATCCTGGAGGAGAAGATTTCTGCGCAGAAGGCAGTGAAGGAAAGTGAAGAAAACTACCGCGCCCTGGCTGAAAATTCTCCTTACGGAATTGTAGTGCATGCTGAAAATGTGGTGAAGTATCATAATAAAAAAGCACTTGAAATTTTCGGATTTTCTACTACTTTAAGTCTTATTGGTCATAATATTATGGAGTTTATCCATCCCGCATTTTATGAAAACGTTAAATCACGGATAATAAAATTATATTCCAGGGAATCTCTTACAGATTTTTTTGAGGAAGTTTTTGTAAACTCCGAAGGGGTAGAATTGGAAGTTGAGGTTTCCTCATCTTCGATTAATTTTAATGGGATTCCTGCTGCTCAGGTCATTTTTCGGGATATCTCAGAAAGGAAGAAGATGGAAAAACTTTTGATTGAAGCTAAAATAAAGGCAGAAGAATCGGACAAATTAAAAACTTCATTTCTTGAGAACCTGAGTCATGAAATCAGGACCCCCCTTAATGGAATTATTGGGTTCACCAATCTCTTAAAGTTAAAAACTGCAAATGAATCCGATCAGGAAAAATATTTACAGTTAATTGAAGATTCAGGCTTGCACCTGCTAAACATTATTAATGATCTTATCGACATATCAAAAATAGAGGCCGGTCAAATTGATATTCAAAAAGAAAAATTTAATTTGAATCTCCTCATGGACGAATTGTTTGTTTTCTTTAATGATTCCAGCCGTTACAAGAAACATCCGGTCACTCTTGGACTGGTCAAAGCATTACCTGATGATGAATCTTTCATACATACGGATCCCTTGAGGTTAAAACAAATATTGATAAACCTCCTTGGCAATTCTTTTAAATATACAAATGAAGGAAGGATTGATTTCGGTTATGAACCAGAAAACAAAAATTCAGTACGGTTTTTCGTAAAGGATACAGGAATTGGAATACCGGATAGTGCACAAAATATTATTTTTAATAGATTCAGGCAGGTGGATGAATCAAGCACCAGGAAATATGAGGGAAGTGGGCTCGGATTGTCAATTTGTGAAGGGTTGGTTAGAGCAATGAATGGCAAAATCTGGTTCACTTCAAGGCTGGGACAGGGTTCTGAATTCTTTTTTTCTATCCCGGAAGAATTATTTAGTGGATCAATCGAAAATATCCGTAAATCAGGGAGAGCAAGGAAACTGGTCAATAATCTTTCGAAGTACACCATCCTGTTAGCTGAAGATGAAGAATCAAATTCCATGCTTATTGAACATTTGTTAAAGCCCTCTGGTATTAAAGTAGTCCACGTGAAAAATGGGAGGGATGCAATGAAGATACTTGAAAAAAACAGAGATTTCAACCTGGCATTACTTGATATTAAAATGCCCGAAATTGATGGATTAGAACTTGCCAAATGGATCAGAAATCAGGGAATAAAAATTCCCCTTATAGCCCAAACAGCCTATGCAATGGTTGATGATAAAGAAAAATGTCTCGCTGCCGGTTTTTCGGATTACATTGTTAAACCAATAAAAGTCGATGTCTTACTTAATATGATAAATTCATATCTAAGTAATTACTAAACTATTTTTGATTTTTATAGTAACTTTTCTTTTTTCCTGGAGATGATTGAATAAGATTCTGATAAG
>CAZKMG010000048.1:0-15093 GCA_964553465.1 uncultured Bacteroidaceae bacterium | reverse complement strand
CCGGATAGTGAAAAATTCTCACCACCGGACGGGTGATACCTGGTGCATTTACCCGATGTACGATTACGCTCACGGACAATCGGACTACATTGAGGGAATTACCCATTCATTATGTACCCTTGAATTTGAAGTCCACCGGCCTTTATATGACTGGTTCCTGGATCAAATCCATGAAAAAGGTAAAACTAGGCCGCGACAGATCGAATTTGCGCGTCTTAACCTGAGTTATACCGTGATGAGTAAAAGGAAATTACTTGAGCTGGTTCAAAAGAAAATAGTACTGGGATGGGATGATCCCAGGATGCCTACTCTTTGCGGACTTCGGCGGCGAGGATATACATCAGCCTCCATTAGAAATTTTGTAGATTCAATTGGCGCTACCAAAGTGGATGGTGTGATAAATGTCTTGCTCCTTGAACATGCAGTAAGAGAGGATCTGAATATAATTGCACCCAGGGTTATGGCCGTGTTGAACCCTCTCAAAGTGATCTTAACTAATTATCCGGAAGATCAGACTAAGGAGTTGGAGACAATAAGTAATCCTGAAGATGTCAGGCTGGAAATTAGAAAAATATTTTTCAGCAGGGAAATTTATATAGAGCAGGAAGATTTTATGGAAGATCCGCCACCTAAATTTTTCCGGCTTGCACCAGGACGGGAAGTCCGTCTTAAGTCAGCATATATCATCAGATGTGATGGTTTTGAGAAGAACCCGGATGGGACTATTAAGGAATTATTCTGCACATATCTTCCGGAAACCCGTAGCGGAGCACCTGATTCAAACAGGAAAGTCAAAGGTACGCTTCACTGGGTGTCTATACCCCATGCAGTTAAAGCCGAGGTCAGGTTATACGACAGGCTCTTCAGCGACCCTGAGCCGGATGGTCACAAAGACAGGGATTTTAAAGAATTTCTAAATCCTGAGTCACTGAAAGAAATTAAGAATTCTTATGTTGAGCCTTTTCTGCAAAATGCAAAACCATTTGATCATTTCCAGTTTCAGAGAATAGGTTACTTTAACCTCGACCCGGATTCCACACCGGATAAACTTGTTTTTAACAGAACTGTAGCTTTGAGAGACAGTTGGACAAAGCAAAACAGTTAATCATAGTTATGAATTTTTAAGTGTGAATTATTTCACTGGAAAAGTAAAAATTCTATTGTAACCGGGAATCTCTGTTCAAAGAATTTCAGTCTGTCCTGGTAAGCATCATCAGCCTAAAATCCATAACCTGAGAGCCGGGAACATCCAATGCTTTGAGCGTCAGTTCACCTACTCCTTTTTCCAGGTGGATAACTCCCACATTCAGAGGTTTGAAATCTTTTACATACGAATTTGTTCGCTTCACCCGGTCGCGTTCCATACCTCTAAGAGGCGGATCATTCGCTTCTGTAATTTTTCCAGTCAAAGAAGAAGAGCCAAAGCTTAATTGAAAAGTGGAACCAACATCTTTTGCGGGACATGTATAATATATCTCGACTTCAAAAGACCCTGCTGACAGCACTTCAACATCCCATGTAATTTTCTCATCTGTTTTTGTCCAGTTGGTGTAGAATGAACTATTGGGCCAGATGTTTGATCTGATTATTCCCCCATTTGCCTTTGCATCGCGCGCAGGTAGTTGGGTGTACCTGAAATCAGGATGACCCACAGGAAACTTTCGTTTATCGGATAATATTCCGGGAAGTACATCAGCTTTCCATTTTTCAACTGAGGATAACATACTTTGAGTGATTTCGGGCTCTTTTTGTGAAATATCTGTATATTGACCCGAATCAGCTGTCATGTCAAAAAGTCTTCCAAGGTTGTCCAGCCTGTATTTCTGATTTCGAATGCTAACCCTTTTTCCCCAGTGAGAAAAAATAAAGCGGTCGTTCCATTTTTGATTACTTTTAAATAATAAGGGTTTCAGACTTAAGCCATCCAGAGGTTTTTGTGTTTTGCATTCAATACCTGCTAAATCTGTCAGTGTGGGCAATAAATCAATAGTTGCAGAGATTTCAGTTATTTGTGATCCGGGTATGATCTGGCCCGGCCAACGTATGAACAGAGGTGAGCGAACACCTCCTTCGTCTGTAGACGCTTTACGCCCTTTCATTCCACCATTCCATCTCCAACTATTGGGACCATTATCATGGAAATATATTACAATGGTGTTCTCTTCCAATTTTAATTCCTTAAGTTTCTCCATAAGCCTGCCAACATTCCAGTCTATATTTTCACACATGGCCAGGGCTGCACGGGTAAAATCAAGGTCTTCAGTATTCCTTTCATCGGTAAACATTTCAAGTTCTTTATCTTTATATTTATCCCACCATAAATCAGGCACCTGCATTGGTTGATGAGGTGTATTATAAGGAATATAAAGGAAGAACGGGTTTGCTTTATTCTCCTCTATAAAGCGCATGGCTTTATCGGTAAAATCATCTACAATAAAACCTTCACCCTGAATAATTTTACCATTGTGTTCGAGCTGAGGATTAAAATAGTCACCACTTTGCCCGGTACAAAAACCATAAAATTCATCGAATCCCCTTCCATTAGGATGATAAGGATATTGCATTCCGTTATGCCATTTTCCAAAGGCTGCCGTAGTATAACCTGCATTTTTAAAAACATCTGCAATGGTTGTTTCATCGAGGTTCATCCGTTCACCACCTTCAGATGTATCATAAACTCCACTGCGAGGATGATATCTGCCGGTGAGAAATTCAGCCCTTGTAGGCGAGCAAACAGGACAGACAAAAAATCGTTCAAAATTAGCTCCATTCATGGCTAATTTATCAATATTAGGTGTTTGAATATTTTTATTCCCGTTGAAACTGAGATCACCCCAGCCCTGATCATCGGTTAAAATTACAATCACATTTGGCTTTGAAGCTGATCGATCGTGAGTACTATTATGGGAGCATGCAGTGAAAACGCAGACAGCTGGGAGCATAAAATTTATTAAAAACGGATTCTTCATATTTGGCCTCCTTTATTTATTAATTCCAGAATTACTAACCACAATCGTACCTTTGCCTTCCGAGTGAATGGCTTCTTTGGAACAATTTCCTATCTTATTTTCAGCAATTACATTCTTGCTCCCTTCTTCTTTTATGCCATATTCCAAGGGAACATGTCCATCTTTATTAAAAACCGTATTCCTGAATATAACTTTGCTTTCTGCAGTTCCTTCCTTTATTGCCTCGTCACTTTCAATGAGTATGCCGGTAGAGGGATTTCCACTAGTTCCGCAATCACTGATATAGTTATTTGTAATTGTACCCCATCGTGAGTACGCCCTGATCCCTCCACCTTTGACATTGGTAATAATGTTGTCTGTACAATTAAATTCCTGCCCATTTCCCCAAATAGCATAATCGCCTTCAATATCACTGATTTTATTTTGCCTGACAACAATACTGTTAGCATTTGCCACTATAGCTCTTCCACTCAATTTTGTAATTGTATTCTTTATAATATTAGTACATAATGCATTGCACGATATTCCAATTTCCCCTCCTTTTATAGTATTTTCGGAAACCATTATGGGCAACCACCTTCCAATAACACCCCCTCCATTTGGAATATCTATGTTAGTTGTATTATTTGTTAATGTATTCCCAGTAATCAGGGTCATGCTTGATTCCCCGCTATTAAAAATACCCTTGTTAAAACCGGAAACATAAACATCCAGTACCTGGCAATTGACACTTCTTTCAATTAAAATACCAATGGCAGATCTTACGTTATTGATTCTATTCGATAATGAAATATCGGAAACCACTGCCATGGATGCATCCTGAACCAAAATAGCCTCCATAATCTTTCCAATTATATACAAGTGTGTGGATTTTCCCTTGCCATGAAACCATATATTATCTTTTAAAATAATACAATTGCTTAACGGATAATCACCTGCTTCCACGTACACTTCCCCTCCGTTTATTCCAATGTTGTCAATATTATCTATTGCCCACTGGATGGATGTAGAAGCGTCACCAGAGGAGAATACCACTTCACCTGTAATATCAGTTTTGACAATATAACTATTACCTTCAGTGTATATAATAAAGCTCTGTTCAGGGTTGGCACTCAGAATATTGCACATAGAGAGCAGAAAAGAAAATATAATAATGATTGTAAGGATATTGACTGTCTTTCTCATTTTTTTATGGATAAAATTTTTACAATTTATCACTTAGCTATTTCCAAGTACGTATAGGCCGGCATAGGCTCAATAAAACGCCATATTTGGCTTTCACGGCCTTCATATTCGGATACAGTAACCATTTGACCCTGGTAAACAACGTTGTTCAATTTCCAATTGTAGTTACTTAAGCCCTGTGATTCAAGAACCTTCCCACTCAATTTATTCACAATTTTATAATACCCGTTACCAACATTCAACAATTTCCAGAGACGGGAATCACTTGTATCATTTTTTCCAAGAGTAACCGGAGAATTCTCCATTTGTCCTTTACATTCTAAGGCCTGATTTGTTCCATCATTAATGATGATGGAATAATCACCTGATCTCCTCAAATTCCATACCTGCAATTCGCTTCCTGTCCAACCAAACTTTTTAACGGTATCTTCCTTTATAGAAATTACCTGTCCAAACATATCTTTGCACTCGATAACTTTACTTCCTTCAATATTAATGGTATTCGTATCTGGATCCGGGTCAGGCTTGTAGTTATTGTCCAGGGAAAGTGACTTTAAATACTTTTCAATTGCATATCCATACTTCTGAGTAAAGTCCCAGTAATCACCCCTGTACTCTCCCTGGTTTGATGTATTGTCTTCAACAATTGTCCCTGCCCCTGAAGATTTGAATGCATTTGGGAAAGCATGGAACCATCCTGTATTTGCACGAATGATATTATCACTACAGCTTTTGTCTTCATATACAGCATATTCCATATGGCCCTGATCACCAAAGTTCCAGATAGAGTTCCCTGAAATAGTAATTTGACTGGAATAATACATGGCTATACCACATTTGCGCATTCCATCGCGATAACGTACCCCCAAATCAGTAAAATTATTTCCAAGTATGATTCCTTTATGAGCGCCATCAAGAACAAGACCATGACCACGAATCCAACTATTAATATTGCCAGAAATTACAAAATCTTTGCCTTTTATTCTCATGCCATCTGATTCAATCCAATAAAGCTTGTTGCCTGAAATAATGACCGAGTCAAAATCGGTATCAATTGCCATTCCTTTTTGATAGGAATAAATATTGTCACAGATTTTTAAGCCACATGTTGCATTATCTTTTTTCTCCGTCTTTATCCCGCACCCTCCCCCGAAAAAAGTGCAATTTGAAATTCCTATTGTTGATTTACTGATATCATTAATCGCTTCAAGATAAATATGGACTAAATTATTCTCAATAAATATACATCGGTTGATAATTAATCCTGAACTGTTCCCCGAAAAAGAAAGACCCGAATTTACGAAGCCCATAATGAAAGCATCCTGTATTTTGCAGTTCTTGCTGTTAACACCATAAATACCTGTCAATGAATTACCATTATCCCCGGTAGTAACTGTCAACTCCGATATTTGAACATTGTTTGCCCCAATTAATTCAATACATGTCTTATTTGGTTTCTTAAGCTTGAGTTCTGTTCCCCTGCGCTTTCCATGTAACCAAATATTATCTTTTAACCGGATAGGTGTATCGAGCTCAAAGAATCCTTTACCAAGGATGATTTCACCACCCCCCTTTATCTGGCACTGATCAACGGCAAACTGGATAACTTTACTGGCAGATTCTGACTGGATTAATTTTTCCTTGTCAGAATCTCTAATACATGTATAATGATTTGCATCTTTATAGACAATATAAGATTGGCTGTGCACCCCCAAAGATGCTAGAATAAAATAAATACCAGTAAGGATTTTTTTTAAGGTTTTCATTTCATCTTTGTTTATTTATAAGCTCAATCTCTCCTATAAACCTCCCCATCTACGATCGATCTCTTTTGGCCAAACCGGCCTGTGTGGAGCTTTCAATTTTTCGTTCTGTGAATTTATCCAGGTGGGGCCGCAATGGCCAAATTCTCTTTTCCAATCATTTATTGTTTGTGTACTTTCCACTGCGCCTAGATCAGGACCTTTCCCTGAATAGTTGATATTAAAATAAGTTTCATTTACCTTACCAGCATCTATAGCAGGCGAATCTGGCAGAAGACAAAAAAATGTTGAATCGGAAGTTCCTAATTTTGGGTCAGATGTTAGTCCCGCAAAATTAAACATATATTTATCCCCATTTTGACAGAGATTATACTTTGAAGGGAAAAATGAATTTAAAACCTGAAGATCCCAGCAATTGGCCCTTGAACAAGAGGAAATAACAATATTATTTTCGAATAATGAATTGGTTCCGAAGGGTGCTGTACTGCATATATTCCCGGTGATGTATGTATTATGAATAAACCTTACTCCATCATTTCTTCTTCGTGTACCTATTAATTTCATTATCCGGCTGTTATCACCTCCATTCCAAAATAAATTATGGTCGATTTGCAAAGGATTGCCATTTTCAGTAGTGGTAATGGCAAGCATATCATTCTCGCGACCCAAAATAAGATTATGATGAACCCGCATAGTAATAAGTGCTTCAACGCCATCAAATTCAAAATTATTATCAATGGCCTGCTGCCAGACATTAAACGAAACATCGGAAGGCAAATCCGGCACCTGAGGATAATATTTGTGTCTTCCACGTGGTTGAAATAAATCATATCCCTCGTAAATATAATTGTGTTGAAAGATCAATCCGGTACCATTAAATTTCACAGGAACCACATATGTACTATGATTCCACATGTTTAAATTAACATTGGTATGGTTTCCGGCGCTTATTAGTTCTCCTCCATCAAATTCACAATTTTTTACTGTAAGGTTCGTACATTCATACCCGGTATTAATGCCATACTGATACCCGCTGAAGTAGCAATCCTGAATAGTTACATTCTTTGAATTGTTTAACTCTATACCAACAGTGGGGGCCAGATGTATTCTGAATCCGTCAATAGTGACATTGTCGGCCTTTACCTTAATAATAATCCCACAAATTTTAGGAAAATAAATATATTTCGGTTGAGAAGGATGTTCCGGTGTACCTTCATACCATAAAGTAACGGGATAAACCGGGGGATTACTGCTTACCTCAACTATTTCCTGTTGATTCCAATATTCACCAAGATCTTTCTGGACCAGGGTAGTATCATTTATCTCGGAACTATTAAAATCAATCCCAATGAAATTCGGATTCCTTTGATCATTCATGTGAAGCCAGAGCCTTTCTGTAATTGAGTCTTTTGCAAAATATACAGGTGGATTTGGATAATACACTTTTTCCGATTGCCATCCTTTACTCCAGTATGGGCCACAAAGCTTATTATCAAAACCTGCTTTGCCTCTGAAATCAAATGCATGCACACCCTCAACCAGCAGCCAGTTGACAGACCAGTCAATATGTTCCATAAGCCATGTTTGACTTCCCAGTACCGTTTCTATCCATGTTTGCTTCCCGGCATATTTATTAGTGAGAGTAACATCTCCTCCACTTTCAGCTTTTAATACAATCGCTTTATCAATTGTGATTTTCTCGTAATATATTCCATTATGAACAAGTATGGTATCCCCTTCTGATGCCTCATTAATTGCTTTTTGAATACTTTGGCCTGAAAATACGTGAATCTTTTTCCCTGTAAAATCCTTTTGAAGAGCATTCATCCCACCTGAAAACACAAGGGGAATAATTAGAGATATAGTGAGAAAGATAATACGTATTTTTTTCATTTCTGTATTCGATTACCTGAATTTTCGTACATACTTATCACAAGTTATTTTTCATAAATGCATCTTTGAATTGATGATCAGAGATCATTCATTATTTGGATTCACTAAATACCAATTCATTTTTCCCATTCAATTCTTTGTTAGTCAGTGTGAATACAATCCTTGTAATTCCATTTGGCCAAAAGCGTTTAAGTCCACTGTCTGTAACTTCATTAAATTCAATTTCAGGTATAACAGCTTTGGGGTTGTATTTTAGGTTTAATATATAGCCTTCCCCTTCAAGCTGCAAAGTTCCTGGAGCAATTTCTGACACTTTGCAGTAGGTAATGAGATTAAGATTTGTTGGTCCATCCCCTAATTGTGACAATTCATAATCATCCTGAATGATAAACTTTTTACCTCTTTCCAATACATAACCACGTACCCATTTTTTTACTTTCGCACTTTCCGGGTAGCAATCGGAAATATTAGTTGAAAAAACGGCTTTTTTTGAATTAGCTTTAAATGTGGTGTTTTTTGCCTTAAATTCATATCCGGGTAATTGATCCTTACCGTTAATTTTAGGGAGATTATGGTATTGTGATTGCATTGTCCAGATTTCATAACGTTGGTCGCTAAATGTTTTCGCAGTATAAGTTTCGCGGCCAATATCTATCAGGCAAGGTTTCCCATTATAGTACATCACACACGAACCAACATCATTATGATTGTGATTTTCATGATTATGTCCCCCTTTTCCCGCAAAGAAGAAACCTTCTGAAGAACCAGCTTTATCCCGGGCACCGGCAACTTCAGTATCCGGAAGCCAAAAATCACTGATTAAAGCATCTTCTGCTGGAGCATGTTTAATCTCATCCAATAGTTGTAATTGCATTATTTGTTCATTCACTTTTCCCTCGGGGATGGCTTTTCCCCAATCCTGTTTTTTAGCTAAAAATGCTCCAAACTTTTGCATTACAGGATTATTAATATCTTTACCGAAGTTATAAATGATTTCGGGACGACTGCCTGTAATTGCATCAGCATCAGCAAAATTGATAAAATAAGGATATTCAATATATACCTTGTAAATATAACTCCCAATATTCTTTATCAGCTGGTTCCCGAAAACATCAAATTTACCCTTAGTGGCTCTTCTTAAAAAATCGAGATTTTCATATAAAGCAGCTCCTGCTTTTCCCCAGTATGAAGGGCCTTCGTCACAACCGCCATCATCCGGATACTGATTGATAAATACGTCCAACGAACGAATCACTTTCTGAACTCCTTTAATTTTCAATTGTTGATCATCCTCCATAATTAAAATGGAGGTAAGTATGTTAAAATTTACCCAGGGAACCCAATTATTAACCTGACGAGGCTCTGCCAGTCCCATCCACCAGAAATCGTCGTGTTCGTAATATGGAATAACTGCTTTTTTCATGACTTCATCCTGGAGCCTTTTGGAAATCAGGGGATGAATTTTGTCGAATTCATCTTTAAAAAGAAACCATGTCCAGGAAAGAATATTGGCTATTTCACCAACGCCAAGATCAAGCAGCGGTTCATCGGGATCGGGAAGGCCATCCGGCATTTTTCCGTTCTTCAGATGCGCCGACCAACCCCACCAGGTTTGTTCACAATAATACCAGCAACCATTTACTATTTGGTCTGTAAAGCGACCTTTCCCCTCAATTAACTCGCCCATTACAAGTGCAATAAGAGCAGAGCGGGGTGCAGAATAAGCTTCCTGATTCCTATTGCCGGATCGAATTATTTCAAGGTAATCAGTAGCTTTTACAACAGGCCAGTTGTAACCCAGAAATTTTTCAGCTTCCTGAACATACTGTTTTCTGAGGTCTTCAGGTACTTTATTCCAGAAATACCGCTCATAATATGTTGGAAAATCAAGTTCCGAAAAATCTTTAATCAAATCTTTTTCGATACTAATATCCTTAGCCTTAGTTTGCAGCAAATCGCGTTTCTCTTCAGAAAAACTGTTAAGTGCAATAGCACTCATCAAAATTAGCAACACAATTTTATTCATAGTTTATAACTTTAAGTAAATGTGCATATAAAGGATTTTGCACAATTAGTCTTCAATGGATTGGTAAACCAATACCTTGAATTTGTCAATATAATTTTCACTCCAGAAATTATCCACCTGAGACATAAATATCCCTATAAGTCCTTCTTCAGGGTCCACCCAAAAACGAGTATAAAAGGCCCCATCCCAACCATATGAGCCAATTGATTCAAGTTCATCAAAGACTCCTCTTTCCGTACGCAGGCCAAATCCATATCCAAATTTATCGCCACTGGTGTATCTTAAAGAATTAGAAATATATTTGTCTCCAATCGAATTTGAAGTCATAAGTTCTATAGTTTTTCGACTTAAAATACGATTTCCATCAAGTTCTCCTTTATTTAACAGCATCTGGGCAAACCTTACATAATCAGATGCCGTAGACATAATTCCTGCTCCTCCTGAAAAATATGTTTGAAGTACGGGGGAATCCATAGACCTGGGGGATTTGATCAATTTTTTATTTTCATCCATTTTATAGAGAACAGCCAGACGGGGAAACTTGCTTGCAGGAAGGCTGAAATAGGTGTCTTCCATTTTCAAGGGTTCAAAAATACGCTTTCTTAAAAATTCATCCAACTGCATATTGCTAACAACTTCAACAAGATATCCAAGAACATCAATGGATAATCCATAATGAAATTCATCCCCCGGATGGGATATTAAAGGAAGTGTTCCTAATTTTTTAATCTTTTCTCCAATAGTACCGGAAGTAGGGGTCAGTCCAACCGTCATACCTGCCTGCTTGTAATAAACCTCCTGTAAACTACTACCATACGTAATTCCGGAAGTGTGATTGAGTAATTGACGAATGGTTATTTCAGTCTTTGCAGGAACAAGTATTATGCTATCAGATGTTGGTGACTTAATTAATACTTCAGGATTGCTGAATTCCGGAATAAATTTTGAAATAGGATCCGTTAATAAAAAATGTCCCTCCTCAAATAAAATCATCACTGCGACAGTTGTGATGGCTTTCGACATCGAGGCAATGCGAAAAATAGCATCTTTTGACATTTCTTTTTTTGCTTCCATGTCCATCATTCCAAAAGATTTATAATATGCAATTTTCCCATGCCTTGCAACCATAGTAACCATTCCTGGCATTTTTCCCTTTCCAATATAATCATTCATTGTTGTCTCAATATGATTTAATCGGTCAGAGGAAAGACCGACTTCTTCAGGAGTAGTCAAAGGAAGCCCCTGTCCGGAGATTGATAAATGACTTAAAAAAAGGATCAGGGATATTGTGAAAAGTCTTTGAAATTTATTCATACATAAATTTTTCATTCTGCAGGTTTTATATTGATTTGCTTTTATAAACTTGGTAATAAAGTTGTAATAAACTACTTCACAACAACTTTGTTTTATATAATAATTTATTTATTTAAAGTTAAAAGTAATTAATTTAACGCGTTGTGCGATTAAAACATATCCTAATTTATTTACAAATTTTGAAAATTTAATACATTGATTTATAAGCATATATGAAGATCTTTGTGAACTCTGTGGAATCCTTCGTGGCCATTGTGGTTAAATAATTTTACTGCAAAGTTCACAATGAAAAAACACAAAGCACACAAAGCCTGTTAATTACAATATTTCAATCGCACAACGCGTTAAATTAATTATTAATGATGGCATTTAACAAGGATTTGAAAATTTTCCGGTAGACTGAGCAACTAACAAATTTTATGAACAGCTAATTAATATATTTTTGAATAGCTTATCATTTTCATATCCCCTTACATTCCATATATTTTGTTCAAATTTCTTTGAAGTCATACACTTATAGTTCCACTGGATAATTTATTAATAATATTGTAATTAGGACTTTTTCTCATTTATTTGAGGATGATACTCAGATTTTTTTAAATTTGAACATGAGGCTGCCTCTACAACATGGATTTTGCATGTAAGGAAAATTATAAAGTACAATTAAACCAGTTTGCAGAAGTAAATAATTGCATACTTAACAAATGAACCAGTTGAGTTTGTACTTACAAATAAGTATTGTCCGCGTTTAATTTTTCTGAGCAAATCATTAATACCTTTAACATATGAATTCATATATTAAATTTCTCTATCTAATTTACCTGGCACTTTTTTTGGGAGCCTGCAACAGAAGTATAGAGAAAACCGAGAAAATAAAATCACTTCTTTCTAATTCAAGTAACTTCGAATGGATCACACAGAAACCTTTAATAGAATCTGACTCCTTTGGTGAAGAGGACTGGATTGCAATGAAGGATCCTTCACTCGTAAAATATAATGACACATGGCATTTGTTCTGCACATTACGTGGACATAAAAGAAGCCATGCTATTGTTTATTCTTCGTTTGATAATCTCGATAATGCCGGGCAAGTCAAGCCAATTATCCTACCCAATCATGATGGTTATTTTTGTGCACCACAGGTTTTTTACTTTACTCCGCATGAGAAGTGGTATCTCATCTGTCAAGCTTCCGATAGCAGTTGGACACCTAAATATCAGGCAAGTTATGCAACATCCAGCAATATTTCTGATCCATACTCATGGTCTTCTTTAAAACCGTTGGGAGTTATTAAACCTGAAAATATTGGGGGACTGGACTTTTGGATAATCTGCAATGAAGAGAAAGCTTATATTTTTTTCACATCAAACAATGGCAGGATGTGGCGGGAAGAAACAAAAATAGAGGCATTTCCATATGGATGGTCTGAACCGGAAATTGCTCTTGAAGCTGATATCTTTGAAGCCAGTCATATCTATAGAATAGATAAAGACAATATTTTTCTTAACCTTATAGAAGCGCAATATAGTAATGGCCGGCGATACTATAAGGCTTTCATATCAAAGAAACTGGATGGAGAATGGATCCCCCTGGCCGCTGATTCTCTTCATGCATATGCATCTATGCTGAATGTAACTCAACTTAATTCATGGACCAATTCCATTAGCCATGGAGAACTAATTCGATCCGGATACGATGAAAAGCTTAAGGCTGAACTCAATGCACCTTTTATTTTCCAGGGAGTATTAGAAAAAGACCGTACAGGGAAAAAATATGGTGAAATCCCATGGAAATTAGGTATTCTGGAACCTCAAAAACAATAATCAGCTGGTTCCCCTTAAGACTCCATAAATAAATTGGAGGAAGGTCAACCATTTAATCAATTAATATTTTGTGGCTTGTCGAAAGCTTGGGTTATGAGCATTAAAGTTCCATATTCAAGTTTTATCTTTTATTTATTTTTCATGAAGTTTTTCATGTATTTTTCTTCCTTCCCTAACTATTATTTCGATAATTTCTTCGATATCTATTCTTGAAGTCCTGAAATTTACAATACATCCTCTTAAACAATACTTTTCAAATATTACAGCGTTCGATAAAAATACTTCACCTCCTTGTTGTAACTCATTAAGTAGCTTTTCGTTTAGTGTATTTAAATATGCATTGTTAATCTTAGCGCCTTCTTGCTTAAATTCTGAAGGAACATATCTCAACGTAGTGATACTCAGGTTTTGTGTCACTGCCTCAAGGTCTGGGTGTTTTTTGGCTTCTTCGAAAAGAAGTTTTGACATCTCTATATCTTCATTAATCATTTTAATATATCCAGTCTTTCCCACCTGCTGCAATGCCATCCATACTTTTAATGCTCTGAATCCTCTGGAATTTTGAAAACCAAATTCATAATAATTAAGAGATGGTTCTTCATCACTATTACTGAAGTTATAATAATCAGGATGTGAACTGTAAGTGTCAATTAGATGCTGCGGATTTTTAACTAAAGTGCAACCAACTTCAAGTGGAGAATAAAGCCATTTATGTGGATCGAGTGCAATGGAATCAGCCTCTTGAATACCTTCAAACAATTTATTGAGTTTAGGAATAACTGCTGCAGGAATACCGTATGCACCATCAATGTGAAACCATAAATCAAAGTTTTTACAAACAGCAGCTATAGCGGAGAGGTTATCCACAACTCCAGTGCTTACATCTCCTGCATTTCCAATTACCATAAAAGGCATTTTCCCATTCTTTAAATCGTCTTTAATTGTCTGAGAAAGTATTTCATTATTCATTTTATTGTCTTCATCAGTTGGTATCCAACGAATGGATTTTAAACCGTGCCCAAACAAAACAGCAGCCTTTTCAATCCAGGTATGCGTTGTTTTTGAGCAATATATTACCATCTCTCCAGGGTTATTCACTAATCCATTTTCCTTTAGACTTTGGGGTGCTTTAGCTGTTCTTGCAGCTAAAAATGCGGTGAAATTTGCCATATTCCCGCCACTGACTAATATCCCACCATAGGTTTGAGAAACACCTATAAATTCAGCCAGCCATTTTATGGTCTGCTTCTCAATTGCTGTTGCCATTGGGCTCAATATATTAGCACCTACATTTGGATTTACTGCAGCTGCTAATAAATCAGCTAAGGCACCAATTGGGGCCGGAGAAGAAGTAACATATCCTAAAAATTTTGGATGACCATTAAATAAAGAATGGTTAAGCAGTAAATCAGAAGTTTTGGAAAATATTTCTGAAGCGCTAGTACCAACTTCCGGTAATGGAGTATTACCTAAAATATTTTGTATTTGTTTAGGAGTTTCTCCGGTTGTAACGGACTTTTCACCAATTGTTTCAATAAAATCAGAAATTGTGTCGATTAATTGATAGCCAATTTTTTTAAACTCTTCTTTGCTAATTTCGATTGGCGTTTTACGATAATTTGTCATGTCAATATTTATTAATTTTTAGTTTGTCAGAGTTAATTTTCTGCTATCAGTTGAATCGTATTATGCCCCAAGCATAACTTCTAACTACACTTATATCAGAACTAAAAGAACTTTAAATTGTATAGATATCGGTCAGTAAATAGTTCGTATATTTCCATTAGTAACTAATGTTATTGAATACTAGATAATTGGAATGATTGTGAATAATTTTCATACAGGTATGCTTCAACATACAAATCCCCCTAAATATTTATAACAGGATCAAATATTAAATCCGTCTATATTGTATTCGAAATACAAGTTGAACTGACTATAGCTTGTCTTAAGTGCTTGTTATTAAGTTGGTATGGTCATAATAATCAATTCAACTTAATATGATCAATAAGCCAGGCTTTTGTTGTTTACCTTAAATAAAATTATCAATAATTCTAATTGTTATAATTATTTACGGTTTATATACCGAAAAATAAAATAACTTTTATAAGGCGGTTTTG
>CAZKMG010000047.1:1259-15144 GCA_964553465.1 uncultured Bacteroidaceae bacterium | reverse complement strand
GTCCGAAAGAAATTAATAATGCAGGGGAGGTTGAAGTATCAGTGGATGTAAAAAATACAGGTAAGATAAAGGGAGCTGAAGTTGTTCAGCTATATATCAACGATCTGATAAGCAGCACTTCCAGACCGGTTAAAGAACTTAAGGGATTTTCCAAAGTCTCTCTTGAACCGGGAGAACAAAAAACAGTAAAACTAAAACTGCTTCCTGAAGATTTGTCACTTCTTGACAGGGATATGAATGTTGTGGTTGAACCCGGAACTTTTCAGGTTCTTGTCGGTAGCTCTTCTGAAGACATTAGACAAAGGGGTACTTTTGAAGTAAAGTAAAATAAACATCATACACAAAAAGTATTTCTGGCAATCATTTAAAAAACTACTATGGGATCAGCAAGAATTTTTAAAAATTTCGTAAGTTTTTCCTTTTTAGGCTTTATACTAAACATGTTTGCTTTTAGCCAACAGCCTGTTTATCTGGACTCCAGTCAACCTGTTGAGAAAAGAATCGATGATCTGCTTGGCAGAATGACATTGGAAGAAAAAATCGGACAGATGAATATGCCATGCGTTTATGAAAATGAGTTGGGGAAAGATATCCAAAGTAAGTTTGATGGCTGCAGACAGTTTACTTTGGGCACAAAAGAACCGGGAATTGGTCCGGGGGGTGGTTTTTTTACTTTGCCAAATACTATGCTGCATGAAGGCACACGTCAACAGGCAGAATTCCTGAACGAACTGCAGAAAATCGCTATTGAAAAGACTCGTTTAAAAATACCACTGCTCCTTACTGAGGAAGGGACTCACGGGCTGATGTGCCCCGGAGGCACAATATTCCCTGAAGGCCTGGCCATTGGAAGCACCTGGAATATGGATCTGGTAAAAGATATTTATACTATTGCTGCTCGTGAAGGAAGGTCAATTGGAATTCATCAATTGTTCACACTGGTCATCGAGCCGAACAGGGATCCAAGACTGGGTCGAAACGAAGAAGGATTCAGTGAAGACCCATACCTGTGCTCACGTATTGCTGAATCTATTGTGTTGGGAACCCAGGGAACCAATATTGCTGCCCCAGACAGGGTTGTGGCTGGATTATGTCATTATCCCGGCCAGAGTCAGCCGGCAAATGGCATGGAACGCGGAGCCATGGAAATTTCAGAACGTATGCTCCGTGAGGTGTTCCTTCCACCCTGGGTGGCAGGAATTAAAAAACACGGAGCACTTGGCGTCATGGCTACTTATCCAGCTATTGACGGAGTTCCTGTTCATGCTTCAGAAAAAATTCTCACAAAAATTCTGAGGGAAGAACTCGGATTTGAAGGACTGGTACTGGGTGAAGGTGGGGGAATTGGAACGCTTGTTTATGAAAAAAGTGCTCCTACACAGAAAGAAGCGGGTGCACTGGCACTGAAGGCAGGTCTTGATGTAGGAATATCATATGAACCGGGCTATATGGGATTCATGTTGGAAAATGTCAGGGAAGGTAAAGTAAATATGTCTTTAATCGATAGGTCCGTGAGCAGGATTCTACGCCAGAAATTCAGATTGGGATTATTTGAAAATCCATATGTTGACCCTGATCATGCTGTTAGCGTTTCCCACACAAAGGAAAATCAGGATGTTGCACTTCAGGTCTCCAGGGAAGGTATTGTCCTTCTTAAAAATGAAGGTAACCTGCTACCTCTGAAAAAAGATATTAAATCAATTGCTGTCATAGGGCCCAATGCCAGCGATGAAATTAATCAGCTTGGTGATTATATTCCAAATAAAATTATCGTGGATATCGTCACCGTACTTGAAGGAATAAAAAATAAAGTTCCATCTGAAACACAAGTATCCTCTGTAAAAGGTTGTAATTTAATGGGTGATGAATTGAATGAAATAGCGAAAGCGAAAAAAGCAGCAAAAAAGGCGGATATTGCCATTGTTGTTCTTGGCGAAGGAGGATATACTACAAACGGGGAAGGTCATGATATTGCAAGCCTTGATTTAACAGGAATACAGGAGGATCTGTTAAAAGCTGTCCAGAGTACCGGTACACCAACCATTCTTGTTTTAATAAATGGAAGACCATTATCTGTCCGTTGGGCGGCTGAACATACTCCTGTCATCGTTGAAGCCTGGATGTGTGGAGAGCAGGGAGGTAATGCCATAGCAGATATACTTTTCGGCGATTACAACCCCTCCGGTCATTTACCAATTACCATTCCTCGTCATGTCGGTCAGCTCCCCTTCTATTATAATGCAAAACCTTCAAAAAAATACTGGATAGAAGATGGCTGGCATAAACCTTATATCGACATGAGCCCATTGCCACTCTTTGAATTCGGGTTTGGATTAAGTTATACTACTTTTGAATATAGCAACCTTAATATCACACCCGCGGAAACAGGTGCGGGAGGAAAAATCAACATAAGTTTGGATATCACAAATACCGGTAAGGTTCAGGGTGCAGATGTTGTCCAATTATATATCAATGATGTAATTAGTTCAGTTACTACTCCGATAAAAGAATTACAGGGATTTGAGAAGGTAAACCTTAATCCTGGCGAAAAGCAAAAAGTAGAATTCACACTGACTCCTGAAAATCTTGCTTTCCTTGATCAAAACTTAAATTGGGTGGTGGAGCCGGGCAAGTTTGAGGTTATGGTAGGATGTTCATCCGAAGATATTAAGCTTAAAGGAGAATTTGAAATAACTAAATAAACGCAATCAGCTAAAGGCTGATCCCACTACGCAATGTTTACTTGGTTTTCAATTGCGTTTATTAATTGCGCTTATGCGTCCTTGCGTTTAATATACATGTTATTGAAATACAGCAATTTATGTACTATTCTTAAGTCGAATTCACGTTAATTAACAATTTATGATGAATTTAATCTCACTAAGCGATCATTATTAATATCAGACTTTTATTCTCAATTTCTTTTTAAACAAACACCTTAATTTAACTTCATTATAAATAATTTTACCCTCCTTTAATTAACTTACTAACTTATTATTAATTAGTTAATTAATGATTACAAAAACATTTGATTACAGGTTCAACATCGTTCAGTCCATTTTATTTATAAGTTATTTGTCAGATATAAAGGATAAGTGATTTGTTTTTACAGCCTCATCATATATCTTTGCTTCCTGCGTTTATTTAACAGCATATGTATAAATAGAGTCATCAAAATAATAATACTTAAACAATAAAGGAGAATTGCTATGAAGAATTGGAAATCACAATTTGTTTTACCGGCTGTTCTAATAGCTGGTATATTATCATTTACGGGTAATGAAGCTTCAGCACAAACGTCCCAGAAAACGATGTATGCGGGCGCTGCAAAAATAATCATAACTCCAACAACTCCCATTCCTATGAGCGGATACGGTGGAAGAAAAGGCCCGTTTAAAGGAGTTCATGATGACCTGTATGCCAGGGTTGTAGTGTTTAGTGATGGGGTAAACAAGGCGGCAGTAATTTCAGCAGAATTAGTCGGACTTTCTAATTCTTTCTGGGATGAAATTACTACGAAAATTGAGAAAGAGACCGGGATTAAAAAAGATTATATTTTATTGTCTTCTATACATACACATAGCGGACCGGTAACCACAGTCTATGGTGAAGATAATTCTCCTGCTGTTCTCGCCTTTGTAGAAGATCTTAAGAACAATATACTCACCGCCACCAGGGAAGCTGTGAAAAATATGGTTCCTGCCAGTATCGGCGCGGGTAAAGGGGAATGTAAAATGAATGTTAACCGCAGGGCTATGGATGGTAAAGGAAATATTTCTCTTGGAGTAAATCCTTATGCACCTTGCGATCACGAGGTAGGAGTGATTCGCGTGGACGATAAGTCGGGTAATCCTATTGCTTTGTTGATGAACTGGCCATGCCACGCAGTTGTTCTTGGGCCAAGAAATTATCTGCTCACCAGCGACTGGCCTGGAGCAGCCTCGAAAGATGCTGAAACTGATCTTGGAGGGAAAGCCGTTGCCCCGGTTATTGTAGGTGCCTCCGGTGATATCAACCCGGTTTACGGCCCTCATATCGATTTTGAAGATAACAACTCTTATGCATTTGGAAAAGATGCCATAGGTGAAGACCTTGCCAATGTTTCTATGGAAGTAATGAAAAATATCAAAACATCTTCGGTCGGTTCAATAAGTGCTGTTCAGCGAGTAGTCTCCTTGCCTGCAAAAGAAAGGGATGCATCACGAGGTCTCCAGCCGGAAAGAAAAGACGACAATACACTGAAAATACGCCTTTCAGCTTTGAAAATTGGAAATGTTGTATTAACAGGTGTTTCCGGTGAAGTATTTAATCAAATTAGTGTAAAAATGAGAAATCAGTCTCCTTACACTAATACTTTTATGATTTCTCATTGCAATGGTAGCAGTGGTTACCTTGTAACAGAAGATTCTTATCCAGTACCCGGTAAAAGTGGATATGAGAATAAAACCAAACCTACAGGTGGATATGAGCCGGGTTCCACAAGAGCTAAAACCGGAGCAGAAAAGGCTATCATTGACAACCTCCTCGCAATGATCAATGAATTATAGAATTTCATGATTTGAATGAATGAAATACTATAACTAAAATGCATAAAATATTTTGAATATATGGCAAAGAAGGTAAGGGTCTTACTGGTTGGAGCAGCATTTAGTGCAGACCTCCACATGGAAGGTTATGCAAGATGCCAGGATCTTGCTGAAATAGTTGCAATCTGCGATAAGGATCAGTCAAGAATCGCATCACTGGCAGCGAGATATGGTCTAAAAGGATTTAAATCCTTCGAGAATTATGAGAAAGCAATTGCTGAAGTTGACTGCGATCTTGTTGACATCTGTATGCCAAATTATTTACATCACGATGTTGCCATTGTTGCTTTTAAAAAAGGCAGGCATGTTATTTCAGAAAAACCACTGGCAACAACAGTAGAAGATGCTGTTGCCATGGTGGAGGCAGCAGAAAAAGCAGGAAAAAAACTCTATTATGCCGAGGATTGGCTGTTTGCTCCGGCTATTAATAAAGCGATCGCCATTATGGATGAGGGGGCAATTGGAAAACCCATGTACATAAGGGCAAGGGAGAGTCACTCCGGATCGCACTCACCCTTTGCTCAAACCATAAAATTTTGTGGCGGTGGATGTATGATACATTTAGGAATTCATCCTATTGGTTTTATTCTGGCTTATAAAAAAGGGCGTTGGACAGAACTGCTTGCTATGACATCTGGTGGACTTGATTCAAATTTTGTGCATAAGAAAATGGAAGGAGAAGATTGGTCTGCATGTCTTATGAAATTCGATGATGGCACATCTGCCCTACTCGAAGCCAATTATTTAACTCTGGGCGGCATGGAAGATGCAATTGATATTTACGGGACAAAAGGATGCATGCATGTTGATCTTACCTTTTCATCCGCTATTAATTGTTATTCAATCCCCGGGTTAAGCTATACCGTTGAAAAGGCAGAAATCACAACAGGATGGTCAAAGCCCGCGGTGGATGAAAAATTTAATCTCGGGTATATTGATGAAATCAGACATTTTATGGATTGTTGTCAGAAAGCTCAGGATGCCAAAACAGGCCTGAGGGGAATTGACGGACTGGAAGCTTTAAAGGTGATCAACCTGATTTATAAGTCTGCAAAAGAAGGTAAAAAAATCATTAATAATCTTAATTAAACAAGACTAGATAAAAAATTATTGAAAGGGTTTATTATGGGTAAAGATATTTATATGCCGGTAACGATTGGTGGGGTGACTTTTAAAAATCCCTTTTATGTAGCCTCAGGCCCTACTTCAAAATCTGTAAAACAACTTATCAGAGCGGAAGAAACAGGTTGGGCAGCCGCAAGTATTAAACTAACGATTGACCCGTCTCCCTATATAAACAGAGTACCACGGTATGCTGTTTTTAAAGATCGTGATTCACTTTGCTTTACAGCCGAAAAAAGACTCAAGTTCAATGAAGGTTTAAAACTGGTTGAAGATGGCAAAAAAGTTTTAAAAGAATTACTCCTTATGGCCAATATTACATATGCCGGAGAAGAAGATGTTGCAGGTTGGGTAAATATGGCAAAAAAATTTGAGGAGGTGGGTGCTGATATTATTGAGTTAAATATGTGCTGCCCGAACATGTCATATAACGTTGAAATTTCAAAGGGAGAAGAAGAATGCTGCCAGGTTCGTACAGGTGCAAGTCTGGGTCAGCAGGGTGATGTAGTTGCTGAAATTGTAAGGGAAATAAAAAAAGTTATTACAATTCCATTATTTGTAAAATTGACACCTGAGGGTGGTAAAATTGCGCAGGTAGCAAAAACACTCTATGCCGCAGGAGCTGATGCAGTGGGTGGAACAGCCAATCGTCTGGGTATACCTCCTATCAATTTAGACGATCCGGGCCAGGCTGCCTATCATCTTCAGAAAGAGATCAGCATGTCCTGTCATTCTGGTGGATGGCTCAAGCCATTAGCTCAAAGAGATACATATGAAATCAGGAAAGTAAACGGGCCTGACCCCAAAATAATGGCTACCGGAGGAATCCGCACCTATCGCGATGCAGTTGAAATGTTTATGTGCGGTGCCGACCTTATCGGGATCTGCGCTGAAATCCTGATCAGTGGGTATGGTTTTATTGGAGGATTAATTTCAGACTTGCAAACTTACATGGATGAACACGGGTATAAGACAACCCGTGAAATGCGTGATTTAATAGTTCCCCTGGTAAAAACTGCTCCTGACCTTACATTATATGAGGGGTATGCTAAAATATCTGAACCCAATCTGGCTGCACCTTGTAAAGCTGCCTGCCCTCATCATGTTCCCGCTCAGGCCTATGTTCAGAAAGTCGCAAAAGGTGATTTCAGAGCCGCCTATGACCTGATAATGACCAAAAATCCATTGCAGTCTATTTGTGGATGGGTTTGTAATCATGAATGTGAAACTGAATGTACACGTGCTGAAATTGGAACAGCCATCCCCATCAGGGAAATTAAACGGTTTGTCATTGAGTACGGGAAAAAAGCAGGCTGGAAACCTGAATTAAAGATGAATGGAAAAAGGAAGGAAAAAGTAGCCGTGATTGGTTCCGGCCCTGCGGGTCTTTCTTGCGCTTATAACCTGGCCCTTGCGGGGTATGGGGTAAAAGTTTTTGAAAAAGAAAAGTATCTGGGAGGTATGCTTCGCTATGGACTGCCAAGGTTTAGAATGAATCACGAAGTGCTGGATGAGGAAATTGAATCTCTTCAATCTCTTGGAATAGAATTTGCCATGGGTAAAGCACTGGGGGCGGAAATAACCGTTGATTCTCTAAAAGAAGAAGGATATTCAGCCATCTTCCTGGGAATAGGTGCTCAGGAAGGCCGCAAAATGAATATCCCGGGTGAGGATGCTAAAGGAGTAATTTCCGGTTTATCCCTCCTGAAAGATGTATATGATAAAAAACAAAGTAATATAGGTAAAAAGGCCGTCATTGTAGGTGGAGGAAACACTGCTATTGACGCTGCAAGAACAGCAAAGCGACTGGGTGCAGAGGATGTTTATATTGCCTATCGCCGGACAAAGGATGAGATGCCTGCCACAAGGGAAGAAATTGCGGAAGCTGAAGCCGAAGGGATTAAAGTCATGTATCTTGTAGCGCCCAAATCCATCGAATCCAGTAATGGACATATAACCGGAATAAGAATGGTAAATCAGGTGTTGGGAGAAAAAGACCAGTCTAACCGTAGAAAGCCCGAGGAAGTTGCTGCCGCTGAATTTGTTCTACCCTGTGATACTGTAATTACTGCACTTGGACAGAAACCACATCCTGATGCAGTGAAGGGATTCAATATGGATAAACAGGGAATGATCATTAACATACACACAACAGGTGCAACAAATGTAAATGGTGTATTTGCGGGAGGTGATGTGATTCATGTAAACTCTGTCATTGCGGCTATTGCTGACGGAAAAACCGCAGCCTGTTCAATTGACAGGCTTATAGCAGGAGAAAAAGCCGTTCTTGAATATGAGCCTGAGTACCCTGTTGTTTCTAAAGAGGCTGTGCTAAGAAGAGTTGGTTATTTTAAAGATGAAGAACCACTGAATTTATATACTGCCAATGGCAAACAACGAGTGACCAACTATTCTACCTACATACGTACACTAACTGAAACGGAAGCAGTCACAGAAGCAAAAAGATGTTTGAATTGCGGATGCGGTGAGGGTTGCGGAATATGTGCCACCATTTGCAGTGAGTTTGCCATTCATGTGAAGTCTTCGGATGTCTGGGAAATTAATGATGAAGAATGCGTAGCTTGCGGAATGTGTTATAACCGCTGTCCGAATGACAATATTGAAATGATTAATACAAATGTATTGGTAAAATAATTCTGAATTTTATAATTAATTAAATATATATGAATTTATTTGACTTACATGGCAGAAATGCTGTCATTCTGGGTGGGGGAGGAATTTTAGGAACAGCCATGGCAAAAGGGCTTGCTGAAGCCGGAGCCAATATTGCCATTGGTGACTTAAAAGTAGAAATCGCCCGTGAACTTGCCAGTGATATCCATTCGAAATTTAGAGTAAAAGCTAAAGCTTATGAGTTGGATGCGATGAACCTCACCTCACTTAAGAAGGTGTGCTCGGAAGTCATGGAAGACTTCAGTACCATGGATATCCTAGTAAATGCCGTTGGCGGTAACATGAAAGAAGCAACTACTTCAGATACGCAATCATTTTTTGACCTTCCAAAAGAAGCTATCCAGAAAGTTGTTGATCTGAATCTAATGGCCGGTGCGATACTTCCCTGCCAGGTATTTGGCCGTGAAATGTCGAAAAATCCCCAGGGAGGTACAATAATCAACATCTCATCCATGAATTATTACAGGCCATTAACACGTACACCCGGCTATGCTGCCGGAAAAGCTGCGGTCAGTAATTTTACGCAATGGCTTTCCGTTGACCTGGCACAGGCATTCGGTGAAAAAATTAGGGTCAATGCAATCGCCCCGGGTTTCTTTTTGACTGACCAGAACAGGTTTTTACTTACCAATCCAGAAACCGGTGAACTAAAAGCCCGTGGAAATCAAATTATCCAGCACACACCCATGGGGAGGTTCGGGCAACCGGATGATCTCATCGGCACATTGATATGGCTGGCTTCAGATGCCTCCAGGTTTGTAACCGGAATAACCATTCCTGTTGACGGAGGTTTTTCAGTATATTCCGGAGTGTAATAACGGCTTCCCCGATGAAAGCAAATAACTGTTTAGATAATAATAATCTCACTTAATTAACATTACAGCTAATGGCCCGATTTAAAATCGTTATGACCGATGACCGTCATAAAACATACGAAGAAGAAAAAAAAGTTCTGCAGAGTATAGATGCCGAAGTAATTATTGCTAATTGCATTACCGAGCAGGAGGTCATTGATACATGTAAAGATGCAGACGGAATAATGGTGAACCTTGCTCCTATGTCAGCAAATGTCATTGAAAAATTGGAGAAATGCAAAGTCATTTCACGTTATGGAGTCGGGTATGATAATGTTGATCTGACCGCTTGCACTCAAAAAGGGATTTATCTTGCCAACGTTCCGGATTATTGCGCTGAAGAAGTTTCTGACCAGGCTCTCGCATTATTGATGGCTTGCGCGCGAAAAGTAGCAAGGCGTGATGCCCAGGTGCGCGCCGGGCAATGGAATATTGGGAAGGCTGATCCTATTTATCGTTTAGCCGGTAAAACTTTTTCTTTTCTTGGATTTGGGACAATCGGACGGTGTCTTTTCAGGAAAATAAAAGGGTTTAACTTCTCAAGAATACTTGTTTACGATCCCTTTATTGATGCTGAAACTATCCGTTCTATGGGTGCCGAAAAAGTTGAGTGGAAAGAAGCACTGAGTGATGCTGATTATATATCTGTTCATATGCCATTAAATGATAAAACACGTGGAATAATCAATGCTTCAGCCTTTGCCATGATGAAGCCGACGGCCATTATTGTCAACACATCCCGTGGCCCTGTTATTGATGAAAATGCCCTGATCAGCGCTTTAAGTAAAGGACAGATCAATAGTGCCGGACTCGATGTACATGTTAAAGAACCCCTCGATAAGGACAACCCGCTTTTGAAGATTCCGAACTGCGTACTCACAGATCACGTGGGGTGGTATAGTGAAGAAGCCATGAGCGAACTCAAACGGAAAGTGGCTGAAAATGTAAAAGATGTTCTTATCACTGGTAAACCGAAGTACCCTCTTAATAAATTGGATTAGATTATAATTTATCAAATATAAAGGAGTAATAAATATGAATGACATCTTAAAAAAAATCGGTGATTTAGGCATAGTACCAGTAGTCAAAATTGACAAAGCATCTGATGCATTGCCACTTGGTAAAGCTTTGATCGAAGGTGGATTGCCTTTGGCAGAGATCACTTTTCGTACGGATGCTGCCGAAGAATCAATCAGTAATATTTCCAAAGCATTTCCTGACATGCTGGTAGGCGCCGGAACAGTTTTAAATGTTGAGCAGGCCAAACGAGCTACAGCTGCCGGAGCAAAATTTATGGTTAGCCCGGGGTTTAATCCTTCAGTAGTGGAGTTCTGTGTTAAAAATAACATACCCATTACACCTGGGTGCAGTAATCCTTCCGATATTGAGATGGCTCTCGGATTCGGTATAGAAGTAGTTAAATTTTTCCCGGCAGAGGCTTTCGGAGGATTAAGCACTTTAAAAGCAATGAGTGCGCCTTATGGGATGGTTAAATTCATTCCCACAGGTGGTATTGATGCAAAAAATATCGTCGATTATATGAATTTTAACAAAGTGCTGGCTTGTGGCGGAAGCTGGATGGTTAAAGATGAATTGATTAAAAAAGGTGATTTTGCAGAGATAGCACGGCTAACCCACGAAGCCATCAATGTGATGCTGGGATTTGAATTGGCACATATTGGCATTAACATGCCGGATGCAGATAGTTCACTGGCTGTCACGAAAAAGTTCGTAGAAATGTTCAGCTTCCCTCTCAAAGAAGGCAATAGTTCAAATTTTGCCGGGGCAGGAATTGAAGTGAACAAAAGTACCGGACTGGGGAAAAATGGACATATTGCCATAAAAACCAATAGTATACCAAGAGCTATCGCTTATCTGGAGAGAAATGGTTTCGTGGTGGACTTATCCACTGCGAAAGGGCCGGCTGGCGGACCAATGGTAGCTGTTTACATGAAAGAGGAAGTGGGTGGTTTTGCAGTTCATTTATTACAGAAATAACATTAAAAATTAGGAGGAGTATAAAATGAATCAAAAAATTATTTCATTTGGCGAAATAATGTTGCGCCTGAAACCTGTAAATTTCGAGCGCTTTTTTCAATCCCCAGTCATGGAAGCTACCTTTGGAGGAGGAGAAGCCAATGTTGCCGTTTCTCTGGCCAATTTTGGAATGGAAACTGCATATGTAACCGTATTGCCTTCCAATGATATTGCAAATGCCTGTGTGGCTGAACTAAGAAAATTTGGAATCGATACTACACATATTGTGCGAGATTCAGGAAGAATGGGTATATATTTCCTGGAGAACGGAGCCAATCAACGTTCTTCAAAGGTTATTTATGACCGCGCTTATTCATCTATCGCGCTGGCTAAACCAGGTGTAATTGACTGGAAAAAAACTTTTACCGGCTTTAACTGGTTTCATATCACAGGAATAACTCCGGCCATTAGTGCCTCTGCTGCAGAATTATCCATTGAATCAGTGAAAGCAGCAAGAAATATGGGATTAACGGTTTCCTGTGATTTTAATTATCGTGCAAAACTCTGGAAATATGGCAAGACGGCTGTTGAAGTGATGAGCGAACTTGTTAAATATGTTGATATTGGCATTGCCAACGAAGAAGATTGCCAGAAATCATTAGGCATTTCCGTAGATGTGAAAGTTGAAAAAGGGGAGTTGAATGTAGAAGTATATGAAAAACTCACTCAAAAAGTGCTGGACAAATTTCCCCAGATGAAAACCATTGCCATTACTCTGCGGGAAAGTAAGAGCGCTGATCATAATGGCTGGGCAGCCTGCCTGAATGACCGTGATAAATTTTACCTGAGCCGCAAATATGAAATAACCGACATCGTGGACAGAGTCGGGGGTGGTGATGCTTTTTCCGGAGGCCTGATTTATGGATTAATTAATTATACCAATAAAGAAGACGCACTGAACTTTGCTGTAGCAGCAAGTTGCTTGAAACATTCAATAAGCGGTGACTTTAACAGGGTAACCAAAGCAGAAGTTGAAAAATTAATGGGTGGTGATGCTTCAGGACGCGTTCAGCGTTAGAATTTTTGAACAGAAGTTATAGTATCTGATATATTATTCAAAAGACTGATTATTTAATAAATCAGGAAGAAATCTTTTATTACCACCAAGAGCAAATATATTTTATCTTAACGTTACAAAAGAACAATACTGAATACATATAAAAGTAACTTTCAGGTTATTTTATCGGCAAATATAGGTTTAATAAAATATCTGGCAGCTTGGCAATAACCATACAAAAAAAGGCAGGTTTCCAATCTTAAAATTCTGCGACTGAGAAGATTTAAATAAAATGAGTTGAGAGAATGTTATTGAGCTTATATAATTTCTTTTACAGATCATTTAAAATCAAGAACCACTTAATACAACTCATTATGAAATCCATTCATCGCCGTGAATTCCTTAAACAATCTATGTATAAGGCAGGAGGAATAATTACAGCTCCAGTATTTATAAAGGAGATGATTACCAATTCGCCAAACGACAGGATAAATGTAGCAATAGCCGGAATTAGTGGAGAGAGGCCCAGGGTCCGGGGAATGATATTTGGAAGGGGGCAGGCACATATCAGAGGTTATGCAAAAGTACCAAATGTAAAGGTTAAAACTTTATGTGATGTAGATGAAAGATTATTCCCTAAAGCTGTCACAGAAGTCGAACAATTATACGGAACTAAGCCGAATACAGAGATTGACTTTCGTAAAATACTTGAGGATAAAAGCATAGATGTTGTATCTGTCGTGACACCTGACCACTGGCATGCACTCCAAACTATCTGGGCATGTCAGGCAGGAAAAGATGTCTATGTAGAAAAACCGGTAAGCTATAATCTCTCGGAAGGTCGGAAAATGGTTCAGGCAGCTGAGAAATACAAACGTATCGTTCTTGGAGGTATGAATTACCGTTTCAATAACACAACAAATGAAGCCATTAAATTTGTTCACGAAGGGAAATTAGGAAAAGTATATATGGCTAAATCTCTTGCTTATAACCATCGACCAAGTATAGGCATCATAAAGGACAGCCCTGTTCCGGATGGAGTTCACTGGGATACGTTCCTGGGTCCTGCACCATTCCGGCCATTCAATGAGAACAGGTTTCTTTATAACTGGCACTGGATGTGGGATACCGGTACATCAGATCTTGGTAATATTTGTATTTACCATATTGATGTGGCTCGTTGGGCACTAAACAAGAACACTCATCCAGTTACAGTAAGCACTACAGGTGGACTTTTTGGCCGGATGGATGACAAGGAAACACCGAATTTTATAGCCTCTGTCTGTGAATATGAAGATGGATTGATCATGCAGAATGAAGTAAGAAATCTCTATACTAATCTGGAAGGAAGTTCTTTCCGACTTACCCTGGTGTATGGTGATAAAGGATGGATGGAAATCTCCGGAAATGGATTTAAAACATTTTTTGGGCAAAATAACGAACCAGGACCTGGTTTATCTGAAAGAGATATCCCGGAAGAAGAAAGGATAAATGGATGGAAAGAATTTATCGCATGCGTAAGAACCAGACGTGTCCAGGATCTAAGAAACAGTGTCAAAGAAGGCCACATGTCTGCTGCAATTGTTCATCTTGGA
>CAZKMG010000047.1:0-1249 GCA_964553465.1 uncultured Bacteroidaceae bacterium | reverse complement strand
TACCTCCTATCGCACTAAACGAAAGTTAAGCTTTGATCCGGAAAATGAAAAGTTTGTGAAAGATGAAGAAGCCAACTCCTTTCTGACAAGGAATTACCGTCCTCCATATCTGATGCCGGAAAAAATATAATGGTTTTCAAAATGTGTGAATAATTTGCAAATTCAAAAACCCAAAAAACTTTATTATTGACCAAAAAAAAAACGTAAATCTCCATGATTAAAAGAACAATTCTTATAATCTCCAGTCTTTATCTGGCGATGTTTTACTTAAATTGCCTGTATGCTATTCAAAATACTGATACAATTACACATAATAAATTCAACGTTACTGATAAGAAAACTGTGATTGGAAAGAATACAAAACGTTATTTATCTTTTCCATCTATGGTTAAAATAAATGAGAATCACCTGCTGTTAGCATACAGGGATGCTGTTTCTGAACCAGGTATAATCTCCCATGGCTATCAAGGGGATACAAAATTAATTCATTATATCAATGGTAAATGGTCTTCACCAGCAATCCTGTATGAACATGAAGGCGAATTCATTGAAGAGATGGCTGGAGATTTATCAATACTTAGTGATGGAACAATTTTTATTGCCAGTCGTCAGTGGAATAATGAAAACAATGGCATCCCGCATGAGTCATACATAGCAAAGAGTGCGGATAACGGAAAAACATATACTCCGCGAAAGATCCTGAAATTTGATGAATTTGATAAAACATGGGCACCTTTTGGGAAAATTATTGAACTGGATAACGGGATGTTACTTATGGGGGGATATGGCAGGAAAAAAGGGGATAACCGAACATCTTCTGCTTGTTTGATCTCAAAAGACAAGGGTGATACCTGGGAATTCCTTTCCTGGGTTGCCGAATTCAACTGCATTCCCGGAGTACAGTTTAATGAAGTATTTTTATTATTGCTTCCCTCAAAATCACTCTTTGCCATCTTAAGAACTAACGGATTATTCTATACAACCCATTCCTATGACAATGGTAAATCATGGCAGCTTCCAAAACCGGCGTTTGAAGGAAATGCCTGTGCCGGACTGGTATTGTCTTCAGGAGAAATTTTAATTACATATAGGGGCAATCGTGATCCAAAAATCCATCCTGAAAATAAAAATATGGAGGGACTACCAAAGAAGGGCCATCTGTATAATTTCAGGATATCTGAAGATCAGGGGGAAACATGGTCTGATGAAGTTGAAATTGATAATGGTGAAGCCCATATGGTCGGTTCCT
>CAZKMG010000046.1:10462-15163 GCA_964553465.1 uncultured Bacteroidaceae bacterium | reverse complement strand
ATCCGATGCTTTTATTATCGAAACTCAATAACAATGTTGGCCGGAAGTACCAATATGGGGGGAAATTTGAAAGTATTTTTGGATCAAAGGATAAATTCCAGGATACGACGTTATTAAAATCAATCAAATCTGACATTGAATAAGCTCCTATTCCCTGCTGATACCCAATACGGAGATCCTGTGCTTTGATCTGACTATTAATAACCATGCAAAAAAATAATACTTTAAATACCCAATTCATTTCTACTCATCTTTGATGAAATTGATAAATCCATTTTCGCGAATAAGTGTACGATTGATCAAATAATACATATCGCTAAAATTCGTTGCTCTTATAGGAATATCTTTTAGTATGGAGCCATCCGTTAAACTGCGTATGTATAAATGCTTTGAAACAAATGTGAGAAATTCATTATTATGGTAATCGATGTTTAGCAGGTAAGTATCAGTCAGAGGAAACTCCCTGATATTTGAAAAATCACTGCATGATTTAATGTAAAAGACAGATCCTTCCCAGAATACCAACTGATCCGGAATTAATGGATTAAATTCAAAATACCTTCCTATATTTTTTTGAGAATGAACAATCTTAAACTCAGAATTTTTAAACTCAATGAGAAAAGTTGAATCAATATCATATGTATAGTAAATATAATTACCATTGGGAGACATCTTTAAATTGCGAAAAAATGTATTAGTTATTATTCTATGAAACCCTAATATTGAATGATTGTTAAAATCATAAACATAAAATCCTTCATTATTCTGCATAAGAGCAGTACCCGTATCGGATACGGCACTGACAGAAACAGGCAGGCCGATATTTATAATTGAATCTCGATCTGTAACAAGATAATTCTGCATATCATTTGTTTGGGCAATCATTAAATCATTGCTGGTACATTGCAAAATGTTAATAAAATACATACCCTTTGGCGAGTATCGTATTTTACAAAATCCACAATAACAACCTAACTTGTAAGAAAGTTTTTCTACAATACGATTTTCAGATACAGAATATTTGTATAAAGTATCATAATCAGAATGATATAAAAACTCGTACTTCCCAACCTGTTTAAAACTGGTAACTTTATCATCAGAGAAGATCTCACCGATTCTAAACCAGAAATGAAATGTCTCAAACCATTCTCTATTAACGGAATACAGAACGTTATTTTTCTTTGGTACTAATTTAAGCCTGACCCTGACGTCATCACCAAAATGCACAATATCAGGATAACAAAGACTATCCCGGTAATCTAGGGTCGCTTTTACTTTATAGAAATATTTATTGTCAAAACTAATTTCCAGAATAAAAGTATCCACTGCATTATAAAACTTTGGCCTTGACCAATAAAATGCATGTTTATCGTTACCAAGGTTATAATAGCCTATGGATGGAAGATTTTCTTTTAATTCCAGACCACTCCATGGGATGATCCTGCCATTATTTGTGTTGACCATTATAATATAGTAAAATCCTTCTCCTACATATGTTGTATCAATTAATTCATTACTTGTGACCCGGGCCATTTCTTTCATAGGCTCACCCCTATAAATCCCCCTGTATATGATATATTCTTTTAAATCAGGTGCAGGATATTTATCCCAGGACAGTTTTAATAATCCATCATTAATGCTTGAAAGGGTTTTTGCTACACCTGTCTTAAGCGCAATAAGAATCCATGTTTTTGAAGCAGTAAATCCCTCTGTGCCTAAATGATCTGCAATACTGCCAGTTCCAGAGCTTGTAATTATTTCAATTCTTAAGGTATGAATGCCTATGTATAGTTTTTCGTAATCAATCTTAAATGTTCCTGCATTCGAGGCAAGCTCAGTAGATTTCCCTGAATCTATATTGAACACAACCTTCCTGATGGACTGATCCTCACTAAAGAATTGAAACCTTACGATTGTATCAGCGAAAAGGTAAATTGTATCTTCATTAAGATTCAATTCAATTATTTGAATTTCCGGAGGAACTACATCTTGATTAACTGTTTTTTTATATGTTCCGGACGGTTCGTACTCACATGAATAAATCAATGCAATCCCAAACATTAACAAAAGTGTTTTAATTTTTAGACTTTCTCCTGACATCTCGAATTATATTGATCCTTCAATAATTTCTATTTCTTACTCTATTAATTGTCTCGTCCTGTAATAGCTTGTCACATCAACACTAACCAGGATGAGACATCAATTTAAACCGGCGTGGGGTGGTCAATTTGTCTGGATTTTCCACTTTATATCAATAAAGAATTAAAATTATAGAATATTAAAGGTAAAAAGTGATCTTTGGGGGAATTTTTGACGAGTTTATGTGGATTTTTTAAATTAATGAATTTTAACCCTTTTTATTCATTTTAATGAGTAATTTCTCCAATTTCTTATCATTTTCATCCACCTTCTTTTGAATATCATCTGTATTATTAGACATCATCGCTTAAACAAAAATTGAGTTAACTGGGGATTTCCAATTAAAATTCCTCTCTATTTTCTTTATCTTATAAACTTCAGGGAAGCCGACAGAAACCCTAAATAATGGGGATCATTTTTAATTAAGGGGGTAAACTTTAATTAATGGGGGTCATTTTTAATTAGCATGGGCAAATTTTGGATTAAGAGGGGTAAAATTATGGTTTATTCCCAGTCATTTCCAATTGAGATCTGGAAATTTTAATAACATAGCAACATACTCCAATAATTATAAATTACCCGGGTGAATTATTTCCATGGATTAGGTTCTTGATCGTCCTAATAAAAGTCTAAAGGTTGTGTAAACCTGTTTTAGGAAAAGACAGTTTAGGGGCGAAATTTCCCCTTTACCTACTCGACTTATTTGCTATTTATTTATTTTTTTTCATATTCATCTACAATCAATTTTGCCCTGTCATCATCCGAATCTGATATCATTACTCTTACGCCAGCCCATGATCTCCGGACTATACTTCTTGTCCCAATAATTTCATCTTTTAAAAATGATTCAATACCGTCATTCTCTAATAGATTCTTAACCATTTGTGCTTGAAATAAATTTCCTTCGAAAACCTCAACTATTTTCATTTCAATCTATTGCTTTATTTTACAAGAAATAGGTTTGTATGATTGTTGATTCAAAAAACAATTATCATTTAGAAATACTTGAATTCAAGGATTCTGAAATATTCTCAGCCTGCATTTGGAATTAAAACCATTGATTATAGCCATTCCGTTTCTTATCTCATTATTAATGACAGGCATTGTATAAATTTGTTTGTCAATAATAAATGCAATTGATTTCCCAATGTTTTCTTTTGTCAAATTTGCCCATTTATTAGCTCCTTCCAAGTTGAAATAAATCTCTACATTGTTACCCTTTACTTTGGTCTTCTTAATATCAGAGATATCAATTAATGAGCTTGGTCTAATCGGAACTATCGCATAATACTTTTGTTCTCTGCCAACTGGATAAATAGTTTTAACAATTTTAAAATCCTGTCCATATAAATTAAGTTGAAGGACCATAGAATCTTCCTTTGTGATATAACCAATCACAGATTGTTGTTGATTACCTTCAATTTGAACATTCATTAATTTCAATGTGTCTATTATTGCACCAGGTATTTCACTCATTTTTACAATTTCATGTATCCCAAATATAACTTTTTGTCGGCTTGTTTTTGGCACTGAATCACATGAATCTAAAAAGAATAAAAATATTATGGAAATAAAATATAATGTTCTCATTGCTTTATTTTTTATTGGTTTTAAATACTTTAAAATATTCGTCTATGTCATTAACATAAATCTCGTAAGCATCTATTCCTTTTTGTGTCACCTCACAAATTGTCAAAGGATAATTACCTTTGAATGATTTTTTAATTTTAATATATTCAGCCTCTTTTAACTTTGTCAATTGAAAGCTCAAATTACCTTTTGTGGTCTTGATATTTTCCAGAAGATAACCAAATTCAGCATTTTTTACGCCTATCAAGATGGACATTATTGCTAACCTGACCTGTGAATGTAATATTGGGTCCAAATCTTTGAACATAGCAATTATTTTTTTCGATTAGCATATAAAATGTGTCCCGGAATTATAAAGGCAATTACCCATGCAATAGATTCAATTAATAATTGCTCCTGCAATTTGAAATACGAAGCAGTATAAGCTAAAGCTGCAAACACTATTCCTCCGATAATAATAAGCCTGTATCTTAAGATCCCTCCTGTAATTGTTACAGCAAATGCAATAAATACCATAAAAATCGGGTGCTGAAGCTCAAAGTTGATACTATGCAGCACATTAAACTGTATCATATTAACAAGTGAAAGGCAGAGAAATAAAGAAATCCAAATGTATCTAAGAGAAATGCCAATATAGGTTTGTACCTTTTTTCGTTGCTGAAGAATGTAATTTATACTATATAAAATACCTAAAATTGGTAATATTACTCTCAAAGGTCGAACAATTTTCATAATTTGATTTGTCGTTACAAGAACATCTGGCAAATAATTCAGAAAGAAATAATTGATAAATAAAATCCATCCCCAAAGAATGAATAATATTCCATCTTTTTTAAGTTTATTTCTTGAAACCTGTATCATTTCTTTGATTATAAGAAATGATTGAGTTTCATTCAAAGAATCCGAAGGGTTTGTATTTGAATCCATGATAAAAAGTTTAGTGTATAAAACAAGTCTGCAATACAAACCTAA
>CAZKMG010000046.1:2129-10452 GCA_964553465.1 uncultured Bacteroidaceae bacterium | reverse complement strand
TACTAAAATGCTCATTAAAAGCAAGTATGGAAGCGACGTGATGTACCGATAGCTATCGGTAATGTGATAGGCTGGAACACTCTTGCTTTGTGCGTTGGCTATCATTTCATTTTTGTCATTTTATCGGTTTAGATTTATAGCTGCACGGTCTCTCATCCACCTGGGCCTAGCGGTTTAGCTGTGTGCAGTATGGGTTTCAGAACAATAACCTGTCAAAAAGTCGCTCTGTTTATTAAATGTACTTTTATTTAATTTATCACATCGTCCCGCATTGTATACGACCGTGTGTGGGGTTGGTTTTATTTGTTTTTAATACGATTCCATTTTCCCAATACGTCAATTTCTCCTTCAAAATAGGTTGATTGAGATTCCTTTTTATAAATCTCAATAAATGGAGCGATCAGGATTTTACCTGAATCAGGGTATTCACAAACATCAAAACCTATATATGTCCTTATATCAAAGTAAGTGTAGGGTTCTGAAGTATGATTATAAAACTGATGAGCCCCTGATTCACCCATTTCAAAAAATATCAGATCACCACTTGAAACTATTTCAAGTCCATTTGGTGCTCATAAAGTCATCGAACCTGAAATAATCATAAATAGTTCTTCAGCAAATCTGTGAAAATGGTACGGGTCTGAAAATTAATCTGGATTTAATAATCTAAGATCGAAGTTCAAATTTTTTGGATTTACTCCATTCTTTTTTCTTGAAACATCTGAAAATAAACGGAAGTTGTCAATCTTGTTAGGATCTTCCTGAAATTCCCTGTCCTTACATTTTAAAATTGTTGCCATATTTAATTAATTTGTTATTTTGAAAATTCAAATTGCTCATTTTAAGGTTTATACCAGCGTTTCAACTTACAACTAATTATTTAGCTACCAGTATTTCGTTCCTATGGGACGATCCCGTTAGGGATCAAATATTGGGAGAATTAAAAAACAACCGCTGTTTTACAAAGTCTCATAGGGACAAGATATTAATAGGGTTTGTTACAAATCCTTCATTATTTTCCTGACATCATTAATTAAATTTATAGAAATTTAAGGTAAAATTGATCTTTTAGGGAAAATTTGATGAGTTTTATTTTTGATTCATTCGTTCCCGGGAAGTAAATTGACCATCCTTTGCCGGAAGTAAGTACCTGCTGATATGCTATAAACGCTAATTATAATGTACCCGGCCTCATGAGTTCAAACTGTCAGTCTATTGCACATAATAACTTAAACAAATTTTGAAATTCAGTGATCTACTGTATTGAACATTTAAAAACCTGGATGTTAAAAGGGTTGGGTGAAGTTGAGAAATTAGATACAAGCCTAATTCCCAAATTTTTTGAAAAAAAGAAATTAAATTTATATTATCATTATAAATGAAAAATAAACTTTAATTTGATTAAATCCTGCCCTGGAAATGAGGTACATTATACAAAAGTTGTTATGAGCTTGTATGATTATAGTATTTTTGGAATTAATGGAAGAGGAATCATTATTGAATTGATTGGGGATAGTGTTACACGATGAAAAAATCAAATTTATTATTATTCTTACTCTTACTTTTGTTCAGTGTTCAGGTCATGGCACAGAAAGATAACAATATTCAGTTTGCACCAATCTCCAGGCCTTCATTTCAGGTTGATTATGTATATCCCACTGCAGACAAGCCGCAATCCAAGTTATGGTTCATGAATGGATACTGGTGGGCTTTACTTCCCCGATCATCAGGCCCTTCTCTCTGGCAGCGTACTACTGAAGGATGGAAAGAATATACAGAAGTTAATGAAGCCCTTAGTGGTGTGCCCGGGCGGGTTGATGTCTGGGCAGATCATCAGAAAATAACTGCTGTCGGGGTTGCGGATCATTCATTGACTGTTTTTCAGCTGATAGCTCATTATTATTCTTCACAATTGCGATGGAAGACCCGTATTCTTGCTGTACTCTTCCCTTCCTCCAACCAGTATCCTATCGAAACAGCCACTATTGTTCAGGATGGTAAAAATATCTGGTGGGTTGCAGCCGTTGCGGATAGTAAAGTATACATTTGGCATTCTTTTAAAATTGGAAGGAAATGGAGCTCTCCTTATATTCTGGCAGAAGGAACTGACAAAGATGATATTTGTGTCATCGCTTCATTAAAGGATGGTGTGGGAGTTATCTGGTCCAACCAGGTTCGGGATGCTGTAATCATGCGTACTCATAAAGATGGACAACCTGCGGATAGCTGGGAAGAAGAAGTAATTATTGAGATGGGCAATAAAACAGCTGATGATCATCTTAATACAGCACTGGCTCCTGATGGTACTTTATGGGTCGCTACCAAAAATAGCGTTGATTTAATTGGCAAACCCCAGTTTGTATTGCGTGTTAGATCTCCGGAAGGGCAATGGTTCAACAGGCCTTATGAGATCCTGGAAAAGGGGAAGCAGCCCCGCCGTCCTATTGTCATTGTGACGGAAGATAATTCAGCGGTATACGAGGGACACAAATGTAATGACAGTTCAGTACCATTCAGCAACCGGATCATATTCGCGAGGGTTGATACATCACTTTCGTCCATCCTGGACGATGCACAGGTAATAATCTCACCGGATAGTACCTTAAAGGCATATGTCGATAATGTTACGGGTCCTAAAAATCCCTTTCCGCTTGCCGGATCATTGATTCTTCTGGCATCGGATCAGGAGGGACGGGTGTACGAGGCTGAGCTGTGGAAATTGATCTTCAAACCATAATGATAAAAAAGTTTTCTTATTTAGTTGCGATCCTGTTTATAATAGTTCAGTTGAATGGTATTCAATATTGTTTTGCACAAATATCATCTGTTCCGGAAGGCATTCCTTTTGCCGTCATTAAGCCTTATATTATTACCGAACCTACCAAATGGGATACCGACGATCCTGCCATATGGATACATCCCAGAGATCGTACGAAAAGTCTTATCATCGGAACCGATAAAAACCAGGATGGTTCACTATACGTCTTTGATCTGCATGGTAAAATAATAAAGGTTATTGAAGGACTTAAAAGGCCTAATAATATTGATATCGCTTATTCTTTCCCATTAAACGGTGAGACCATCGATATTGCTGTTGTGACAGAAAATCTGAAACAGCGCATACGTGTATTCCGTTTGCCTGGTATGGAGCCTCTGGATAGCGGCGATTTGGTTGTATTTAACGGGGATACAGAAAGAGCTCCAATGGGCATTGCATTATACAAGCGTCCAAAAGATAATGCCTTTTTTGTTTTTGTGAGTGGGAAAACAGGTCCGGAAGTGGGGTATATTAGCCAGTACCTCCTTGAGGATGATTTACAGGGTAAGATAAAAATTACGTTGGTACGACAATTTGGAAAATTCAGCGGAAAGAAGGAGATTGAAGCTATTGCAGTAGATTCAGAGGCTGGATATGTATATTTTTCAGATGAAACAGTGGGAGTAAGAAAATACCATGCTGATCCGGATACTGAGGATCCGGATAAAGAACTGGCTCTTTTTGCCACGAATGGATTTGCTTCTGATCATGAAGGTATTTCCATTTATAAGATGAAAAATGGTAAAGGTTATATTCTTGTTTCAGATCAACAAGCCAACCGATTCTGGATTTATTCCCGTGAAGGATCAGCCAGTAACCCGCATGACCACAAGCTCTTAAAGGTAATAAAGGTGTCAGCTGAAGAAAGCGATGGCAGCGATGTCACTTCATTATCCTTATCCCCTGATTTCCTTCATGGAGTATTTGTAACCATGTCGAACGATAAAGTCTTTCATTATTACAAATGGGAGGATATTGCCGGTTCGGATCTCAGGTCTTATAAAGATCCGTTTCCAATTGAGAACCGGAAATTTTAAAACAGAGGGGTTAACCTCCAATAAACAAACCTTACCCGGGTAAATGATTAACATAGCTTAGGCTTATCCCCTGTAACCCCAATTTCCGCGTTAGAGTTTGCCTGTCTGTCCAGCTTTTACACATTATAGCTCAAACAAATTTTGAATTTCAGTGTTCTACAACAAAGGTGACTCTAAAGCAAGAAATTATGAAAGCTTTTATTTAAAAAGATATTGTTACGAGAACATCCTTAAAACCGAAGTCCCTGTTTCTGAAATTGCAGAAAATGAGGGGGCCGTTTATAGTTAAGGCCATCATTATTTATCCTAAACATACAAAAACCCCTTTCGGATAAATCCCTGGCCGGTAGATTAAAAGAATTTAATACATTAATTTTAGGATGAGATGTTTCAGGCATCCAGCCCTTCATGGTATTGTGAAACGAGCATGTTCGTTAAACACAAATATGGATGAAAATCTTACATGCGAGTTCCATCCGACCATTAATAATATTATTTACGGATGAAAAAAAATTAAATAAGATGAGTAAGATAGTCCTTATAACAGGTTCAAACAAAGGGATTGGTTATGAAATTGCAAAGCAATGTGGCAAATTAGGTTTCCATGTAATTATTTCAGGTCGTGATGAAACACGATTGAAAACAGCTCTCGAAAAATTGCAGAAGGAAAAGATAACTGCAGACTCATTACTGATGGATGTGAGCAGCCTGGAAAGCATTGAAAACGCATCCAGACAATTTGCTTCAAAAAAGCTTAAGATAAATGTATTGGTTAATAATGCCGGTATAATAATCAAAGGTGATTACCAGTTACTTCAAAATGATAAAAAGATCCTGGATCAAACTCTAAATACAAACAGTTATGGGCCATTATTTGTAACCAAAACATTTTTGCCATTCATCGCGACCCCTGGCAGGATAGTAATGATTTCAAGCGGAGGCGGGATCCTGAACGGTGAGGTTGGGGGGTGGTCTCCTGCATATTGTGTCTCAAAAACACTGCTTAATGCCATTACCAAACACCTTGCTTATGAGCTGAAGGGGAAAAATATTTCAGTAAATGCTGTTTGTCCCGGATGGGTAAGGACCGATATGGGTGGTTCAGGGGCAACCCGTCCCGTTGAAATTGGGGCGGAAACTCCCGTGTGGCTCGCATCAGAAGCACCTCAAAACTTAACAGGTCTGTTATTCAAGGATAAAAAAGTAATTTCATGGTGAGGACATGAATAATCTTTGACGATAATAATTCCTGTTACAAATCATCCATATATTTCCTCTGAATTTATAAACAGATCAACCAATTGGGATCTTTTACAGATGAAAGATATCCTGCCGGGCTTTTGTTCAGACAGATTGCCCTGATTGAATTGATACTTTAATATTTTTTAATCTCTATAAGAAACCTCCCCGAAAATGTTTTAATGAATAAGCTCAGAAAAAGTGATTGGCTTTCTAATTCACGTAATAACTAATATTTCAAAAGATTAATTTTAATTGTATTTAGATATCTTTGGATGTATGGAAATTTTAAACTAAAATAGAAAAAATTGTTTGCCGGATTTTTATTGTGAAATGTCCAAATTAAATCAGCAATTTGAACGTGGTTAATTTACTCCCGCTACATAAGGTCTGATTATCAGGCTTTTTTAATCGGGGCATTAACAGGATTTATTAAGAGCAAAAAGGTTTAGGTCGGGGACCTATTTACTTATGATATGATTTTTTCATTTTTAGAATGGAATGGGATCTGGTGTTTACTGTTGATTACTCAATGTCTTTTAGTTACAGGTAAATTAAAAAGGAAAGAATTATTTAATTCTAACCTGCCTGGAAAGAAATGTGAATATGTTCGTTTTAAATTATTAATAAAATCAAGGGATTAAATGATGAACCAAAAAAACAGACTAATCAATTTTTTATTTCTTTTTCTTTTATTTCAGTCAGCAATTGGGCAAAATCTAAAAATGCCTGAGGAAATTATTTTAGGAACGGTATACAGTTATTTCAATGAAGAATATTCTACCGATGATGAATTCTTTAAGAAAGTTGATAAGGATATACCCGAAATCAAAAATGCTAACCTGAACGCATTACTGATCTGGCCCATCACACAATGGGACACGAAAACAAAGCAGCTCCGGTGGGTAAGGGGTGATTATCTGATGGATAAAATCGAGGATGAGGGCCTGAACGTATCTTTACTCCTTTTCAAACAGCAACAATGCAGACATTATTTTCCTATCTGGAAATTTGATGAAAACCCTGCCATCAAACTGGATCAGTTGAAGCAACGAAATGGACAAATGGATGTGGATTTTATGATCCCTGAAGTGAAGACGATGCTATATGACTATCTGAAAGAAGTTCTGGTAAGGTACCGGGAAAAACCAAATATCATTTTATATAATATCTGGAACGAACCGCATTATTATTCCGAATCGGAAAGGAATATCGCCCGGTTCCAGGAGTGGTTGAAGCATAAATACCAAACTCTCGATGAACTGAACCGTGTGTGGGCAGATGATTATACTTCATGGAAACAGCCCTCTCCACTATTAGATGAGGACTATTTTTCTTCAATGCCAGATATGGATTGGATGATATATAAAGATGATTTAATAGCTGATATAATCAACGATTTAAAGGTTGTCGTTTCTGATAAAGACCCATCAAGACCTGTCAATGCAAATTCTGTTGGGGGTTTGTTTATGAACTCCGAAAAACCGGGGCCATTTGTAATCGATGAATGGGCAGTTGCTGGGGCAAATGATATCAATGGGATCTCATATTATCCCAATTTCTGGGAGAAAAGTCTGAATAAGAATCAACTTTCCCCATTCTATCGTCATAATTTTGTTTTTAACACATTGAGGTGTGCCTCGGCAGGGAAACCCTATATAATGACCGAGATGCAAACACATAGCCAGAATGGATTGGCTATCGTCAGTTATTTCGATTATAACACGATGTACCTGATCACATGGGGTGCTATCGCAAATGATTGCAAAGGTTTCTTTTACTGGCAGTGGAATCCGATTCTTCGGGGCAGGCAATTATTCGGCCGCGGTCTGACTCAGACAAATGGAGACCTGGCTCCCCGTGGAGAAGCAGTAAAAGATGTTGGCGCGGTTCTGAAAAAATATGGAAAAGAGTTATACCAGGCACATCCTGTTACTTCAAAAGCTGCAATATTGGTAGATAAACTAAGCTTACTGAAAAGTTTTGAGAACACATTTTCAGGTGAAACGCAGCAAATCGTTCATAATAGTTACGAAGGTACCTTCAAAGCCCTTTTCGAAAAAGACATTATTCCTGATGTCATCCGGGCTGACCTGGACCTTACACTTGAAAAAATAAAATCCTATAAAATTATTTACCTGCCCTTTCAAATCGTAATGAGAAAAAACGTTGCAGATATACTCAAAAAATATGTGCAAAATGGAGGTACCGTAGTTGCCGACTCACGAACCGCCATCGTGGATGAATTTGATTTTGGTTATGCCATAAACCCGGGAGCGGGATTAACTGAATTGTTCGGCGTGGTAAGGGAAGATCATGTTGGCACAAATGGATCATATAAAGTAATCATTACCGATCATTCGAATTTTGATGGAGTAAATAACGGAGATAGTTTCCAGGGAATATACTTCAGGGAGAAATGGAAATTATTAAATGGAGCGATAACTATCGCAAAATATGAAGATGGAACTCCTGCCATGGTAATGAACAAATATGGTAAAGGGAATGCAATACTTTCAGGTGTACCTCTGGGGGCAAGTTATCTGAAAAACAATGAAAATCCTGTCAATAAAATTATCACGGGACTGGCATTCAAATCAGGAGCTGCCCCGGATGTCTCTGCAGGCCCGGATGAATCAGATGCATTGAATGTATATTACCATCAATCAGGAGATGTCAGCTATATATACCTGATCAACTCTTCTGAAAATAAATTCGATGGTAAACTTACACTTAAGAGACAAAAGTCAGCTCTGGAAATTAAAAATATAATGAATGAGCAGGTTTTACCATTTTTGTTTGAAAAAGGCAGTATTTCGGTAGATGTATCTGTGCCTGCTTTCCGTACAAGTATTTTAAGGATTGAATAAAGATAAATATAGTCTTAAAGCCATCCGGGACAAAATTTTCAGTATTAATAAATAGGGTTAATCCAGTTACCTTTTTACACAAAAAGTTTTACTGGTTCAATCTTTTACATTAAAAGTATCCCTCAGGCGTATATTTTCGGATGAGCTGCCGACCATAACTTCAAAAGTGCCGGGCTCAACCACCGGTTCCAGGTATTTATCCAGAAATGACAGATCCTCAGATTTAAGCGTAAATTCAATTCTTTTCATCTCTCCGGGCATCAGAGCAATTTTTTTGAATCTATCTCAAAATCTGCTGCAAAAACAACAGAAGTTAACAAAATTACAAAATAACTTTTTTAAGATGTATGTTATGTTTT
>CAZKMG010000046.1:0-2119 GCA_964553465.1 uncultured Bacteroidaceae bacterium | reverse complement strand
AGTAACAACTGAACTAATCATATCATCAATGTATAGTTGAACAGTTTCTTCCCCTTTACGCAGGCCTGTATTTTTAACATTCAGGCTAATATGTACATTACCTGCCGGACCAATTTCCACGGGAGAGATCTCAAGGTCACTGTATTCAAATTGGGTGTAACTTAACCCATGCCCGAAGGGAAAAAGTGGGAGAGGACTCATATCCGCGTAACTTTTAAACCAGTATTCATTTTTCATAACTTTTAATTTTGGAGGTTTGCAGTTATAAAATACGGGTAACTGTCCTACATGGCGAGGTATCGTAACAGGAAGTCTTCCACTTGGATTATAATCACCGAACAGAACATCAGCTACTGCATTTCCTCCCTTTTCTCCGCATCTCCATGCTTCCACCACAGCAGGGATATTTTCCGCTATCCAGCGAGTTGAAAGAGGTCGTCCATTGATCAACACCACGATGGTTGGGGTCCCTGTTTCAAAAACTGCTTTCACCAACTCTTCCTGGAGGCCCGTTAAATCCAGGCTGGCTATATCATTTCCCTCACCATCGGTAGCTTTTTCAGTCTGACCACTATAGCGTGCACTTTCGCCAATAACAACAATGGCCACATCTGCTTTTTTTGCTGCATTTTTAGCTTCAATGATTTGATTTATTTTATTCCCCCAAATATTGCATCCTTTCACATAAGTAACTTTTGTTTTTGAAGACACTTTATTTTTTATACCTTTTAAAACCGTTATGATCTCCTGTGATGCTTTTGGTGAATAATCACCTAATTGATTCTCTCCATGGTCAGCATTCGGACCGATTACTGCTATTGATTTTATTTCCTTTGTCAGGGGAAGAAGATTTTTTTCATTTTTTAATAAAACAATTCCCTCTCTCGCAGCCTGAAGGGCAAGGTCCTGGTGTTCCTTGCAATGAATAATTTGAATGGCATGCTCAGGGTCAACATATGGATTTTCAAATAATCCCAGTTTATATTTCAGGGTAAGCATACGTCTTACAGCTCTGTCTATTGTTTCCATTGATACTCTGCCTTCCTTAACGTTTTCTATCATGGGTTCCAGGTACCCTTCTTCAAACCAGATACTTATATCAACTCCTGCTTTTATTGCCAGCTCACCCGCCTGTTTTTGATTTTCAACCACCCTTTCATCCATCAAAGAAGCAAACCCCTGTCCCTCACTCGTAACTACACCCTGAAATCCGAGTTCATCACGCAATAGGTCAGTTAAAAGTTCTTTCGAGCCATGTGCCGGGATTCCGTCTATTGCCGGATAGGTTGCCATAACAGCCAAACCGCCCGCTTTTGTAATTGCAGACACCCATGATGGCAGAAAAACCTCCCTCAGCATTCGTTCGGAGATTTCCATAGCTCCGCGTTCCAACCCTCCTTCCGGCTGTGTTTGGCCAGGGAAGTGACTGAGAAGTGTAATGGCTTTCTCATTTGATGACAGGTCATCTCCCTGTACCGCTTTAACCACTGTTTCCGAAATTATTGAGCACAAATATGGATCTTCGCTCCATGCATGTTCATTTCTGCCTAATCGAGGATCCCTGTTGGGCTCCATACCGACGATACAAATCATTTGAATTCCAAGAGCACGTCCCTCACGTGCCACAGCTTCATAAACATCCCTGATTAAATTAACATTCCAGGTACTCCCTATAGATGGCCCTAACGGAAACACAGTACACCCGGTGGTAATCACTCCGTGCTCGGCTTCTTCAATGTTCAGAAGCGGTATTTTTAACCGGGTTTCCTCCACTGCAATTTTTTGAAGGTCATTTATAAATTCGACTTCCCCCCTGACATCCTTCTCAATGCTTTTTAAACCTCCACCGGGTCCGATATTTCGTAATAGTGTTCCTTTCACAAAGTGAACACATCCGTCCCATTCACTATCATAATTTAATTTAACCATCCTCGGACGGGGAACATTGAGTTGACCCACTTTTTCTTCCAGGGTCATCTTTGACAGCAGGTCGTCAACTCTTTTTTCTATCGATACTTCAGGGTTCAAATAGATAGGCCCCTCATTTTTGTTCTGGCCAAAAATGATTGTTTGTATTAAACATATTATACCAAGAGAAAAAGAAAATTTAATTAACCGG
>CAZKMG010000045.1:0-15216 GCA_964553465.1 uncultured Bacteroidaceae bacterium | reverse complement strand
TTGTATCACCTAAAAACTGTTACTGGGAACCATCAGGGAAATAAATTAATTATCGTAGATGTTTTCGGGAAGATTAATATTCCCAATCGTGGAGTACATTGTGCAATTCATCCAGATTAATTTCCTGCACACGGATTCTACCTTTGATTGCAAGGCTTGCAGCAATTCCAGCTGATTGGCCAAGAACCATAAATACAGGTTCCATCCTTATGGAGCCATATGCTATATGTGAGGCTGACAAACAGACGGGAACGAGAATGTTAGTACACTCACTTCTTTTTGGGGTTATGGAACGATATGAAATGGGGTAGGGAGGGAAACCACCCACTTCAACATTTCCCTCATTTTTAACCATACCGTTGACCACCAATCGCTGACAGTTATGCGAATCCATTGTATAGGCTGCCAGCCCCGCAGGATCATCAATCACTGAATTTCCCCTGCAATTATGTTCGGTCATAACATATTCACCAATCATCCTTCGGGCTTCTCTAATATATAGTTGTGGAGTAAAATTGTTGTTATCAATGTATTCATCTTTGGGATAACCCCATTTTAACATTTCTTCTCTCATATTATCAGGAACACGGGAATCATGTCCAATAAAATAAAATAATCCAAGTGTATATTCAAGGTGATTCTTTAATATGATTTGCCTTGTTTTAAAATCACCTTCGGGGTAATCCCAATTAGCTCCTATCATATCGGTTGAAAATGCTCCCCGGTTATTGATATCAGTTTTCCTGCCCGGCATTTTACTCCAGATAAAATAACTATAAAGGTTGGTATTTCCTGTTCCCCTGATCAATCTGAGAAGTAATTCGTACCTGCATGAATCATATTCCTGCGGACGAGTGATGGGGATCATATTTTCAAGACTGTCTGTAAGACATATTCTGTAATTATAAGCCTGGACTTTTCTGTCTCCGGAACCGCCAGGTAAAAGCTTTTCGTCAGAAATTCCCCAAAGAAGCCCTGATAAAGAATCTCCCGCTATCTTATATGGATCAATGTTATCAGGAAACTGATGGTTAAATTGCATTTGAACGCCATTCTGTGTTTCATGATATACCTCATTGCTTTCCCTCCCAACCGTATAACTAACTCCTGACTGTGCCATCAGGTCACCTTCGTAGGTACAATCAATAAATACTTTGGCCTTAACATGTAAAGATGTATCAATGGACTCGTTTAAGTGCCTGAATATAGCCATACTAATACGTTCCCCATTTTTAATCGTTTTTTCAAGAATAGTATTCTTAATAACTTCTATTCCAGCTTCATTCAAATAGTCATTGAAAACCTTTGATGCTACCTTTGGCTCAAAGTTCCAATTCTCTTCATTTGCGTAATATTTTCCGACTCGTTTGTAAAAATTCCTTGACAAACCTGTAATGGCATCCTTATTCCCAATATCGGTCTGGCCTAACCCACCCGTAGTAAGGCCGCCGATGTGATTTGAAGGTTCAATGATGATTACTGAATTTCCTAATTTTTTAGCTGCATAAGCAGCCATTATTCCTGAAGATGTAGCTCCATATATACAGATGTCATACTTTCTTTTTCCTGGGATTGAATGACAGGATAAACCACATACTAATATGATAATGGTACAGAGAAATATTACAAATTTCATGTGAAAGAGTTTTTAGGATAGATCATAAGGTATAACAAAGTTAAAAAATCAGTTGAATTTCACTACCTGAACAAGGGCATTTTAGATAAAAATGTTCCTGTAAATATTAAACGGAGGGTTGCCGTGATTATGTCAAAAATTATTAAATTGGGTTAAATATTTATCAAATATGGCCATACCAACTTCACGTACAACAGAAAAATCATCCATCATCATTGATACGGAACGCTGCAATGGATGTGGTCTTTGTGTTGAAGTTTGTAGTGATTTTAGTTTGATCATGGAGGGGGGAAAAGTAAAAGAATCAGAAAATCCGCTTTTTGGATGTGTTGGATGCGGGCATTGCATGGCTATTTGTCCAAAGGATGCCATCCTAATCACGGGAAGGTTTATTTCATTTGATGATTTATTTCCATTAGGAAAAGAACAAAGCAATGGGATTTACGAAATATTACTCAATCTTTTAAAAAGACGCCGAAGTATTCGGGAGTTTAAGGATGTTAAGGTGAGCAGGGAATTAATTGATAAAGTATTGGAGGCTGCAAAAATGGCTCCAATGGGTATTCCACCTTCAGATGTAAGTGTACTTGTTTTTGATTCCAAAGAAAAAGTCAGAAGTTTCGCCAAAAACTTTTGTGACTTACTTGAAGGGATGAAATGGTTATTTTCTCCGTGGTTCCTTACCTTGATGAGGCCATTTTGGGGAAAGGAAAACGATGAATTATTCAGAAAATTTTTAAAACCATGCGTTAATACTTTCATTTCCTATATGAAAAAAGGTGTTAATATGGTAAATTATGATGCACCTTTGATGATGTATTTTTATGGCACACCTTATTCTGATCCTGCAGATCCGCTTATTGCGGCCACTTATGCAATGATTGCCGCAGAATCACTTGGATTGGGCACATGTATGCTGGGTGCTATTCATCCTTTTATTCAAAGCGGAGCCGCATCTGGCAAATTCAGGAAAAAATATGGTATTCATTATAAAAGCAGGGAAGGAATATTTTTAATTATGGGGTATTCCCGCTTGCATTTTAAAAAGGGTATCAAACGGACTTTTGCATCAGTGGAATTTTCTGAAGTTTGATTAGATAACAACCAGTCAAATAATAGGGGTTAAATTTGTTTTTTCTCAATTAAACATTAACATTCCTATTATGGAATATAGAACACATCTAATATTTGCCATATTAAGCTTACCGGTTATTTATCTATCCAGAAGAGTAATTTTTAACCTGAAAAGTCATGGTTTTTACCGGTTTCTGAGCTGGGAGTGTATACTATGGCTGCTTTCAAATAATTATACTTCATGGTTTGTTAATGCATTCAGTATTACGCAGATCATTTCATGGATATTGCTTATCGTTTCCATTTATCCTTTAATTACAGGATTAATTCTACTTAAAAAATCCGGAAAGGCAAATAACGATAGAGGGTCAGTAGAACTTTATAAGTTTGAAAAAACAACTGAACTTATTGAAACAGGTATTTACAAATATATTCGTCATCCACTGTATTCATCTTTGCTATTTTTAACCTGGGGCATATACTTTAAAAATACAGATCTGATTTTATGTTTTGTTTCGGTTGCATCTTCGGTATTTCTTTATATCACTGCAAAGATGGATGAAAAAGAGTGCCTGGTATATTTTGGTGACAAATACAGACAATATATGAAAAGGAGTAAAATGTTTATTCCATTCTTATTTTAAGGTTTAGAAATTACTACTCATAACAACTGCAATACATAGCCACCAGGTTTTGGGATCACAGGAATATCAGAATTCAGAATATTCATGAATAATAAGCCTTTTCTGTTTATTGTGTGAAATATAATTATTCGAGATATTCAATTATTTAAGCACAGGTAATATTATTTTACTGGGGTTATACTGATTATGGTAAATTTTGATCGTTGCCTTATGAAAATCAGTATCGACTGCATGATAAATATCTACAAAATTTTGAGGATTCCGGTCCGCCAGGGGGAACCATGTGCTTTGAATCTGTATCATAATCCGGTGCCCTTTTTGAAAAGTATGTGCAACGTCACCCAATTTATATTTTACCTGCTCAATTTTCCCTGGAGTAAATGGTTGAGGTTTTTCAAAGCTATTTCTGTATCTCCCCCGGAATATTTCTCCATGTACCAGCATTTGATATCCACCCATTGGATATAAATACCGGGGAATATTATCGGCATAAATGTTTACATCCATAAATGAAAGATAATCAGGGAAAACATCAATCAATTTTACAACGAAATCTGCATCTGTAGTAGAAATACTTGTCATCAGATCTGCTAAGACATTTCCTGTCACAGTAATATCCTCAGAAAGGGTATCGGTTTGAAAGACCAGAACATCTGGTCTCCTAGATGCAAAACGCTGGTCATCTGTCATATATTCTCTTGTTCTATGAAAATGTACATCTTCCGTATAGGGGACAGGTTTAGCAGGATCGCTGATATATTCGGTAAAGCCAGTATTATTTTCGGGTTTTGTCCAGTTTAATTTGCCGTTATTTTGAAGGAATAATTCATGGTCTGTTTTTTCTGCCGGCGGCCATTGACTGAATCTTCTCCATTTGTTTACACCGGTAAGGAAAATGGTTGCCTCGGCTAGATCTGAAATATTGCCCTTATTTTTCAGGTAATAATTGAAAAATGGGATTTCAATGTTCTCCTGATACCATTCAGAGGTATTGCTTTCAAAGTAAATATTACCTAAATGGGTACCATCACTATTTCCCCATTGTCCGTGGTACCAAGGGCCCATCACCAGCTTATTGAATTCTTTGTCTGGATTATTTTTTTCTGCTGCCAGGTATGAGTTCCACGCACCCCATTTGTCTTCTGCATCAAATAATCCACCAACCCACAGGATGGCAGGATGAAGATTTTTTGTTGCTATACGCGCATCTCTTTCTTTCCACCAGTTATCATAATCAGGGTGAGAAAACATTTCATTCCAAAAGACAATACTGTCACCAAAAAGTTTGGAGAAATTTTGAAGTACCCCGGTTTCCAGATAGAATTTATAATTGTCATGCGAGTAATAATCAAATCCTGCAGCACCAATTTTTGTTGGTTTAGGCCTTGGTTTACCAAATGCAGAATAAAATGTAAATGCGTCTAGAAGGAAGAAAGCTCCGTTATGGTGAAAGTCATCTCCAATAAACCAGTTTGTAACGGGAGCCTGCGGGCTAACTGCAACTAATGCGGGATGATTACTGGCTGCAGCCATGGTCGAATAAAATCCTGGGTAGGAGATACCATATACACCAGCCTTCCCATTATTGTTTTTAAGATTTTTTATCAGCCAGTCGATGGTATCATAAGTATCAGTAGATTCATCTATATCACCTGCTTTTTTGTCAGGGATAAAAGGACGAATATTTATGAATTCACCCTCACTCATCCATCTTCCCCGAACATCCTGAATTACAATAATGTATTTTTCTTTTAAATAAGCTTTTTTATAATTCCTCCAATAATTTATGTATTTGTCCTCTCCATAAGGGCTGCATGAATATGGAGTCCTTATAATTAAAATAGGGTGTGTTTCAGTTTTATTATCAGGTATGTAAATAGAAGTAAATAATCTGATATTATCACGCATTGGAATATACACTTCTTTTTTGCTATAGTTTTTTGCAAACCATAGAGAATCTATTTCCTGCGCGTTGATTAATCCTGGGAGAATCAACAGGAATAATAATATTCTTTTCATCCCTAAATATTTTTATCAAATTTAAATGTTTCATGTGATAAATTACAGACAGTTGTTAACATATTACAGGGCGTAAGGCAGGAATAATCTGATCAAGGGTTATAATACAGGTAATATGTGGGGCTGCTCCAATCAACGGATATTAACTAAAATCCGACTATTATCGCTTTTAGGAGTTTATACTCGCTGATATAAGCTGAGCATTGATCGAACCTGTATTTTCCATTTAATTGCTTTGCAGTTATTGAATTAAATTTTACCTTTGCACCCACTTTTTAAATTGTAGGTTTAACTTAATAAAAAACAGAGAATGCCTGTTAAAATCAGATTAACAAGACAAGGTCGAAAAAAAAGATCTTATTATCACATTATTGTTGCAGATAGCAGGGCGCCACGAGATGGTAGGTTTATTGAAAATCTGGGTAACTACGACCCGAATACCAATCCTGCTACAATTGAACTCAATTTCGATAAAGCTTTGAACTGGGTTCTTAAAGGCGCTCAACCTACAGATACATGTAGAGCTATTTTGTCGTATAAAGGGGTAATGTATAAAAAACATTTATTGGAAGGTGTCAAAAAAAATGCGCTTTCAGAGGATGATGTTGAAGTAAAGTTTGCCGAATGGTTAAAGCAGAAAGAAGAAAAAATTCAGACGAAGCGCGATTTTATTGAAAAATCAAAAGGGGATTTAACTAAAAAACGACTTGAGGCTGAAAGCAAAAAGAATGAAAAGAGAGCACAGGAAATAGCCAAAAAACTAGCTAAATTGGCGGAGAAGGAAGCCGGCGAACAAGTAGCTGAAGCAGCAACAGAAATGCCGCCTGTTATTGACGTAACTTCAGCAGAATCTTCAGATGTAATTGAAGAAACAGCTGCTCTTGCTGATGAAACTTCTATTCCTACCGAGGATGCGAAATCTGAAGAACAAGCTGCTACTGCTGCTGTAGAAGATGCAAAACCTGAAGAACCATCTGCTGATGCTGCTGTAGAAGATGCAAAACCTGAAGAACCAGCTGCTGCTAATGTTGTTGAAGATGCAAAGCCTGAAGAACCTGCTGCCACTGCTGTTGTAGAAGATACAAAACCTGAAGAACTAGCTGCTGCTGATGTTGTTGAAGATGCAAAACCTGAAGAACCAGCTGCCACTGCTGTTGTAGAAGATGCAAAACCTGAAGAACCAGCTGCTGCTGATGTTGTTGAAGATGTAAAACCTGAAGAACCTGCTGTTGATGCTGCTGTAGAAGATGCAAAACCTGAAGAACCAGCTGCCACTGCTGCTCCTGTTAAAGATGAAAAAACCAAAGAATCAGAGGCTTAACATCTTAAATGTTAAAAAAGAATGGTTACTTGCTGGATATATTTCAAAGGCGCACGGAGCCGGTGGGAAGATAGTTATTCGTTTGAGGTTTGAATTAATCCAAGATATTGATCTGGAGGAACCTTTGTTCATAGAAATAAATGAAACATTGGTTCCTTTTTTTATTCAGGAAGTTGAAATTTTCACCGAAAAGCTTATTCTGAAACTTGAGTTTATTGAAACCCTGGAGGACACGAAACAATATATTGGCAGTAAAGTGTACTTTAACCTTGAGGGAAAAAATGTTTTGGAAGATGATATTTCATCTTTTATTGGATTTACAATAACTGATAAAGAATCAAATTTATCAGGACTTATCACAAATATAACAAAAACGCACCTTAATCCGCTGTTTGAGGTGAGAAGTGAAGAAAAAGAATTTTATATACCAGCTCAATCAGACCTGGTTGTCAATATTGATTACAGAGAAAAACATATAATAGTTAAACTTCCGAAAGGTTTTACCGATATTTAATTAGTAGATACCGGGTATTTCATGGCTATGTCTTCTTCAAAATGCACAAATTTGTTTTTCCATTCGGATGGAATTTCAATTGAATGAGAGAGTTCTGAGTTATATGCAACCATAACAGAGCGGTTACTTGAAATAACTTCCCGCGTATGGGTTTTAATAAGTTTTTGTTTCATGCTGATACTCTTATTGCCAAGCATTTCTATTCTTGTTACCACTTCAATTTCATCGTAAAGACCAATAGGCATGAAATAATCTAATTTTATAGAGGCTGTGATCAGGGAATACTTTTTCCAATCAACTTCTTCGCCCAGGATTTTTTTAAAATATTGTACACGTGCGTAATCATAATAATGTTGATAAACAGCATTGTTTACATGACCAAGGATATCAATGTCATTGAACCTGATTTGTACCGGTACGGTGTGCCGGTATTTTCTTGTCTCTGTTTCCATAGGAAGATTTATTTTGGTGAGTTAAACACTAAGCAAGATCAAAAAATATTTTCATAAATGCAACTGACTTCCATCATATTTGAGCAATCATTTATTTCCTGATTATTTTGAAAACCCCGTTTGCTTCAAGTTTAATAATAGATGAAGGGGCCCTTTTATTCATGTCCTGTTGTCTCCATTTAACGATATAATCGACGGAAGTCTTTATTTCATCGTCAATTTCATCGAATATTTCAGGTGAGGGATTTCCTGAAATATTAGCTGAAGTAGAAACAATCGGTTTCCCGAACCTTTTAATGAGCTCCTGACAAAATTCATCTTTAGTTATTCTTATTCCTGTACTGCCATCTAAAGAAATAAGTGAAGGGGCCAGATTTTTTGCAGCGGGATAAATAATTGTCATGGCTGAAGTACCGGCTTCCAGCAATTCCCATGCAATTTCAGGTACGATGACATATTGATGAAGTCTTCCCGGTGTGTCGAGAAGGATCAGCATACTCTTTTCGTCTGCTCTCTTCTTTATATGAAAAATCCTCTGAACAGAAGATTCATTTGTCGCATCGCAACCCAATCCCCAAATGGTATCTGTTGGATATAGAATGATTCCCCCTGCCTTAAGGATCTCGAGCGATTTTTTAAGATCTTCAAGCATCTCAAAGTAGTTTTTGATAAAGTTCCATAATTTTCCGGGATGTTTTTTCTTCGCGGAAATTCAATGCATGTTTAAACCCTTCTTCAATCATTTTTTCCCTAAGTCTATTATCAGACAAGACATTATTGACAGCAACTGCAATTTCTTCAGGATTTTCGGGATCGATGTATAATGAATGTATACCACCAGTCTCTTCAAGACAACTTCCTTTCGCAGCAATCACAGGTACACCTGAATTAAGGGCTTCAAGAATAGGGATACCGAATCCTTCAAAAGAAGAAGGATACACAAACACAGATGACATCTGGTAAATTGCGGGCAATTCGGAGAGAGGGACCGTTTCCATAAACCTGATATCAGTTATCTTTTGCTTAGAGATATATTCTTTTATTTTGCTCATATATGCGGTAGGACGACCAATAGCAACAAGGGGTAGATCAATACCGTATTCATGACGGGCTTTGATGATCTGAAGGAGATTTTTTCTCTCTTCCACAGTTCCGACATAAAGCATGAAAGTTTCGGGCAAATTATATATCTTTTTAGCCAGAGCTTTCTTTTCATCAGGTACTATTTGATAAAAAGACGGATCGCATCCCTGGTAAATTACATCAATCTTATCAGGATTGATATTAAAAAATGAAATCAGGTCAGTTCGTGTTTGTTCACTAATGGCTATGATTTTTTCAGCCATTTTGCAAGCGGCAAAGAATTTATTTTTGTATATATACCGGTCAATTGATTTATAAAGATGAGGATATCGCAAAAAAATCAGATCATGAATAGTAACAACTGATTTTGTTCCACTTTGATTAATATTCTGTGGGAGCTCATTACTCAGCCCATGGTAAATATCAATCTTGAGAGAAGCAATATCATCTCCCATACGAATAGATCTCCAATATGAAGGTAAAAGACGGTCAATCGCTTTTCCAGGTTCCACAGGTATTACATTTTCAGGGGGAAATGCTGCAAACTTGTTTGATACGGCAGGAGTAAACAGAAAATATTGATGATCGGGATAAATGGAAGAAAGGCTCCGGATAACTGTTCGACTAAAGTTGCCTAATCCGGAACTGTTATGAAAAGCTCTTTTAGCATCAAATCCTATTCTCATTATTATCCTAAATGATTTTCAGACCGCAACGTTATATTCCCGCAATGCATTATTAAGCGATGTTTTAAGATCGGTTGACTCCTTTCTCTTACCAATGATGATTGCACAAGGAACCTGGTAAGTCCCTGCTGGAAACTCACGGGTGTAAGATCCTGGTATGACCACTGAACGGGATGGGACTAATCCTTTGTATTCAATCGGATTACTGCCTGTCACATCAATTACTTTAGTAGAATTTGTAATCACTACATTTGCTCCAAGAACAGCTTCTTTCTCAATTCGGGCACCCTCAACCACGATACATCTTGATCCGATAAAACAATTGTCTTCAATAATCACCGGAGCGGCCTGGACAGGTTCAAGAACACCTCCAACTCCAACTCCACCGCTAAGGTGGACATTTTTTCCGATTTGGGCGCAGCTCCCAACAGTAGCCCAGGTATCGATCATAGTCCCTTCATCTACATAAGCACCAATATTTATATATGAAGGCATCATAATTACACCCCGGGCAATATATGCACCATACCTTGCAATGGCATGAGGAACGACTCTGACTCCCAGCAATTCAAAATTCTTTTTTAATGGAATCTTGTCGTGAAACTCAAATGGCGGACATTCAATGGTCTCCATTTTCCGAATTGGAAAATATAAGATTACAGCCTTTTTTACCCATTGATTAACGATCCACTTCTCTTTGATCTTTTCGGCCACTCTGATTTCTCCCCTGTCAAGGAGTGAAATAATTTCTTCAATGGTTTTCCTAACGTTACCCTGTGATAATAACTCACGGTTGTCCCAGGCTTCTTCGATAATTTTACGAAATGTTTCAGTCATTATGAAAGATTCTCTTAATTTTGGTTAAAGGTACAAGGAAAATTGTTTTCAGGAAATAATGCGAAAAATTTTGAATATTCACTCAATGTCTAAAAGATTGGCTGAAACAACTGCAACCGATTTGACCCATTTATAATATTTTTATTCTTAAGACTGATCATTTCACAATAGAATTTGTCCCCCTGGATATAGAAATTCAATTCTATTCAATAAATTGCACGATAAATACTCATTAATATGGATTCAATTTTTGGTTCAAAATTACCTTTGATGGATCCAGTAATTGTATTCGTTATAATCCTGTTTTTTTTTCTTTTCTCTCCCCTGTTTGCAAAAAAATTAAAGTTACCCGGAATTATTGGATTGATTTTATCAGGAATAATCCTTGGCCCCTATGGTTTCAATTTGGTATCAAAAGATATAGGAATTACTATGTTCGGAACAGTTGGATTATTATATCTTATGTTTCTGGCAGGATTTGAAATTAATCTTATTGAGATTTCCAGAAACAAAAAACAAGGGATAACTTTTGGAATATTGACTTTTCTGGTTCCACTTCTTGCAGGTATTTTAGTTACCCGGATGATTTTTCGGATGCCATTTACAACCGCCCTTTTATTTTCCAGCATTTTCTCAACACACACTCTTATCTCATATCCAATTATCAGCCGCTATGGACTGGCAAGAATCAAAGTGGCAGGGATTGCTATTGGAGGTACTATAATTACAGATACTGCGGCATTACTTTTGCTTACTGTTGTTGCATCACTGACGAAAGGGGAAGTAGGGTGGTTCGTTTTCGTGAAAGTACTCGTTTTATACTTAGTATTAATTGTGGTTATTATAACTCTGTTGCCATTTACTGGAAGATGGCTTCTGAAGAGATTTCAAGGTGAAAGTGGATTTCAATATATCTCAGTTTTATTACTCGTATTTTTTGCAGGTTTTTTTGCTAAAATTTTAGGTATTGAGCCTATCATTGGAGCATTCTTCGCAGGCATAACCTTGAATAAGATAATTCCGCAAAATTCAGCTTTGATCAACAGGATTGTTTTTATAGGTAACAATTTGTTCATTCCATTTTTTCTTCTCAGCGTAGGTATGCTGATAGATTTGTCCGTTTTATTATCCGGTTCAAATATATTAGTATTATCTGCCATCATTATATTCATAGCAATTGTAAGTAAATATCTAGCAGCCTTGATGATGCAATTTTTATTCGGATATTCTGTGGAAGAAAGAAATCTGATTTTTGGTCTTAGTACCTCACGAGCTGCCGCTACTATTGCAATTGTTCTTGTTGGGTATCAATTAGGATTATTTGATAAGAATCTTATGAATGTATCAGTTCTTCTAATCCTTGTATCATGCATGACAGGCTCCATTGTAACAGAGAAGGCGTCAAAAAAAATTTCTGCACGCAGAAAGCTGGATGACTCGGAAGAACATCTTGATCAGCCTGAAAGAATTCTTGTTCCGCTCGCAAACCCTAATACTCTTGAATTTCTTATGAATTTTGCCTTTATTATCAAACAGAGCGGATCTAAAGAACCTGTTTATCCCCTAACCGTATTACAGGATGATGACTTAACATCAATTAAAATTATCCAGTTTAATCGTCAACTGGAGAAATTTCAACTGGAAGCATCATCAACAGAAGAAAGCATATCTCCCATGGTTAGGGTCGATGTATCAGTAGTTGATGGCATTTTAAGAGCCGTCAGGGAAAAGGTCATTACAAAGATAATTATAGGGTGGAATGGTAAACTTTCGGCCAGTAATTATATTCTGGGTTCTTTGCTTAAGAAGCTTATAGAGAAAGCTAATGCGATGATGATGATCGTTAAAATCAACAAACCGCTGGAAATCTACAAATCCATAAAAATGTTTATCCCCCCTGCTCTGGAATATGAACCTGGTTTTGATGGTTGTTTAGAAACATTTTTAAATTTTTTAAGTCGACTTAGAATAGAAACTGAGTTTTATTGTGAAGAGAATACGAGGCAACTTTTGACGAAAGAATTAAAAAAATATTCCAGGAATATTCAGAAAGCAAAGTTTACGGAGTATTCAGACTGGAACCATTTTTATCGATACTCAGAGGGGCTAAATGAGAATGACCTGCTGATATTTGTTAATGCAAGACCAAGATCATTCTCACATCCTCCTTACCTGGAACACATCCCGGGAATGCTAACGCGTTTTTTTAAGGATCACAGTTTTGTTCTTGTTTATCCTGAGAATTTAGTACAAATTGAAGATACTCTTAGCAGCAGTCTTGGATCATAAATGTGTTGTCGTTCGAGGATATGGATATACTTACCAGGAAAATTAATTTTTTTTGTTTTTATTAAGATAACTGCGGAATAGCCTTAGGAATAAATATAAAGCTGAGAGACAAAAGATTATGGTGGCACCACTCGGGATATCCATCAGGTATGCAATGATCAATCCGCTGAAAGATCCCGTAAATCCAATTAAAATAGAAAGGTAAATTATTTTTTTAAAGTCGGTTGTGAAAAGATTTGCTGCATTCTGCGGAATGGTTAGTAAAGAGAGAACCAGGATAATTCCTGCGATTTTTATGTTTAAAACGACTGTGACAGCAACGAGACTTATGAGTAAATAATTTATCAGGTTTACGGGAGCATTTCTTGTGAAAGCAAATTCTTCATCAAAAGCAACGAAAAGAATCAATCGGTAAAAAAGAGAAAAAAATAATATTATTATAAAGGATAATATAATCAGGTAAATAAGATCAGCACCAGTAACTGTTAGGATACTTCCAAACAGGTAGCTCATAAGGTTTGGGGCATATCCGGGAGTTAGGTAAACAAAGATTACTCCAATAGCCATTCCGACGGACCATAATATTGCAATAGCCGAATCGTTTCTGATCTCAGCCTTTTTTGTAAGGCTCTCGATACCCAAGGCGGTAAGAAGAGCAAATACACCTGCTCCAAAAATGGGATTAAATCCAAAGAAATAGGCAATACCGATTCCGCCAAATGAAGCGTGTGTGATCCCCCCAGTAATAAAAACCATACGTTTGGAAACAATATATGTTCCCATGATTCCACATGTTATGGATGCAAGACCGGCAGCAAAAAATGCATTTTGAAAAAAGGTATAACTGAATAATGCAAAAAAAGTGTCCATTTATCAGGAATGATTATGATGAGGGAGAACCCGGTGAGGCACTTTTCCATGAGTTATAATGTCAATTGGGCAATTATAAATCTGCAATTGTTCAGAACTTATAATATTGGAATTGTGGTAATGAAGAGTGCCATTGACACATGCAATGGTTTTAATATAGCTGGAAATTGTTCCAACATCATGGGAGACAAGAAGAATAGCCATTTTTTTATTCATTTCAATGAGCATATCATATAGTTCGTATTCAAAGCGGTTATCAACATAAGTACTTGGTTCATCAAGAATGAGAACGTCAGGTGAAGAAATAATTGCCCTGGCAAGAAAAGTTCTTTGAATCTGTCCCCCTGATAATTCTCCGATCTGAGTATCCATTTCATTTTCCATTCCAATGTCATTCAGAAGTTTGATTGCCATTTTCTTTTCTTTCCCGGAATAGCCAGTCAGAAGTTTTTTTGTTGACATCAAACCTGAGAGTGTTACTTCAAGTACGGATATAGGAAATTTTTTATCTACCTCACTGAATTGTGGAAGATAGCCGATTTTAGTATTTCTGGTACCATTGTTTTCGGGGAAATAGTAATTCACGGATCCATTCATAGCCGGTATTAATCCCAGGATGACCTTGAGGAGTGTAGTCTTTCCTCCACCATTGGGCCCAATGATTCCAATAAAGTCGTACCGGAATACTTCGAAGTTTATCTGGCGAAGAATTATTTTACCGTTATAACCGGCGTCTACATTTCTTAATTCGATAAGCTTCTCTTCCATAATTAAAAATATTAAAAAATTTAATTAATTACCCGCAATATTCCTTACAATATATGCAATCTGTTTATCCCAGTTTTCATCAAGAGGATCAATGATTATCACTTTTCCGTTAATCTCTTTAGCAACAGTAATTGCAAAATCAGGATTAAACTGTTTTTGAATCATAATAGTATTGATCTTTCTTTCATGTGCAATATCAATAATGTTTTTCATATGACCCGGAGGAGGCGACTTCCCTTCAAATTCAAGGCAGATTTGTTCCAATCCATAATCTCTTGCCAGGTATGCAAGGGCAGGATGAAATACAAGAAACGTAGAACCTTGCATCATTGAAAATTCTTTTTTAAAATTCCTGTTAAGACTATCAGTTAAGGCCAGGAATTTTTTTAATCTGTCAGAATAGTAAGGTTTATTTAAGGAATCCTGAATGCAAAGGGCCTGAAAAATATTTCGTGCAATTATTGCAGCGTTGTATGCAGAGATCCAGATATGAGGATCGATACCTGAAAGCATTTCTCCTTCATGATTAAGTCTACCTTTAATGAGATCTATTCCTTCAGAAAGATCGAATACCTGAATAGATGGATTGATCTTATTTATATTTTTCAACCATACTTCTTCAAAAGGGATATGCCCGATTTTCATATATATAGCTGATTCTGATAAACTTTGAATTTGGTGTGCAGTAGGTTCATAACTTTCAGGTGTTCCACCCGGGGGTATCATAACGTTAATTATGAACTTGTCCCCTGCAACAGCTTCCACGAAGTATTTCTGAGGCAGTATGCTAACAGTAATAATTTTTTTACTGGAGAGTCCAGGTTGATTCTGACAACTGGCTATAAATGCTATTGAAATAATAAAAATGAAAGTTTTGTTCATGTATTTCTTGTCAATAATTGTATTTCATACATTCTAACCGATTTCAGATACATATCATATAATAATAGTATATATCTACAACATTCATCTCATCTTATGGTTCTGATTTAACAGATTTCCAATGCCCTTTCGGGGGTACCG